>NZ_LZJX01000043.1:0-70069 GCF_001667595.1 Mycobacterium sp. E2989
CGATCGTCGACGAAATGTGGGCGAGCGGATTGATGTCCGCGTTCAACCCGGTCGAGGCCGGCGGTGTCGAGCCGTCGTTCACCGAGATGATCGAGACCTGGATCGAAATGGCTTGGCAGGACGGCTCTTTCGGCTGGGTCGGCATCGCCAACCTGCCGTCCTCGTTCGCCGCGGCGGCGTACCTGCCCGACGAGGGTTTCGCGGAAGTGTTCACGGCACACGACAACCGCGTCACGATGGGCGGCCAATTCTTCCCGAACGGGCAGGGCTCCGCCGTCGACGGCGGCTACCTGGTGAGCGGGGCGTGGAACTTCGGCTCGGGCATCGGTCATTCCCAGTACGTCGCGGCGGGGTTCCTGCCCATGGACAACGGCGAAATGCGCTGGATCAGTGAGGGCTTCCCGGAGATGCGGGTCGCGGTGATTCCCCGCGACCAGGTCAGCTTCGACGACGGCTGGTTCGTGCAGGGGCTCAAGGGGACCGGCTCCTACGACTACAGCGCCCAGGAGGTGTTCGTGCCGGCGAGCCGCACGTTCGAGCTATTCGTGCGTCAGCCCTATCGCGGAACGTCACCGGCCACCCGGATGGGGCTGATGCCGGTCACCGCCGCCGGCCATGCGTCCTGGGCGCTCGGCGTCGCCAAGAGCATGCTCGACGATGTCCAGGAGCTGGCCGCGACGAAGTTCCGGATGAGTGACATGGCTTCGCTGGCCAGCCGCCCGACGTTCCAGAAGGGGCTGGCCCACCACCGCGCGGCCTGGCGGGCCGCTCGCCTGCTGGTCCTCGACGCGTTTACCACCGCCGAGGCCGCGGTGGCATCGGGCGAGGAGCTCACACCGGCCCTGCGCGCCGACATGCGGGTGGCGGCGGTCTTCGCGACCGACACGGCGCGGGGCTGCGCCGAATGGGCCCACCTGGTCGCGGGCACCAGCTCGATCCGCGAGGGCAGCCGCCTCGAGCGCGCCTTCCGGGACATCTACACCGGGACGCAGCACGCCTTCATCAGCGAGAAAGTCGCGATCGACGTCGCGCAGATATGGCTCGGCATCATCGAGGATCAGCCCGGCCTGTGAATCTCAGACGGCGGGCGGCTACACCAGACTTTGGCCCGGCTGCTGGCTGCCGGCGCTTTCGTCGTCGTTCCGCTCGGTGAGCGACGAGGCCAGCCCCGGCCCGGAGGCGCCGCCGGCCGACGCACCCTGCGCGAGCGAGCCAAGCGAGCTCAGCGGGGCGGCGCCGGCGCCCAGCAATGTCGATGCGGCGTTGACCGCACCGGGCATGGCCGCGCCGGGGCTTGGCACCGTCGGCGCGGTAACCGGCGCCGTCGGCGCCGGGGCCGCGACCGGGCCGCCCTGGACCAGGTTGGTCAGCGGCGGCGTGCGGGGGACCGAGCCGCCCGCCGCAACGGGCGGCTTCGCGCCCGTCAGCCCACCGCCCGTCGGGCCGACGAAGGTATGGCTGGCGATTCGGGCGCCGGAGGAGTCCAGGGCGCCGGCCGCCTCGCCGTCGACTTGGGAGTACATCCGGGCGATGTCGGTCAGCGCCACCCCGGTGCGCGCGACCTCCTCCTGGGCGGCGGTGTTCAACGCCAGCATGGCGGTGCCCTCCACGGCGAACGCCGCGGCCGCCATGATCGAGACTTCGTCGGCCCCGGCCGGGACCAGCGCGGTCACCGGCGCCGACGCCGCGGCGCCGGAAGCCAGACCGCGGGTCGCGATGTCGACCACGTGCAACCCGATGGCACCGGCCGCCGGGTCATGTGACATCGATTCCATGTGCGTACTGCTCCTGTGCGAGCCTTGAGCGCCGGTACGTCGAAGGACCAGCTGTGCTGGGCGATGACATCAAGTCTAAGGGGGCCGGTGGTGTGGTGCGCACACTTTCATCCGGCCCCGCCCGGTCGTCGCCTACTATCAGCCCATGCGCGGCTCAAAGATCCTGATCACCGGTCCGACCGGTCAAATCGCGACCCCCATCGCGCGGGCGCTGGCGGCCGACAACGAGGTGTGGGGCATCGCCCGGTTCACCGACCCCGCCGCGCGGGAGGGCCTGGAGAAGGCCGGCGTCCGCTGCCAGACGGTCAACCTCGCGGCCGGCGACTTCTCCGATCTGCCAACCGATTTCGAGTACGTCCTCAACCTCGCGGTGGCCAAGAGCGGCAACTGGGACAAGGATCTCGCGGCCAACGCCGAGTCGGTGGGCCTGCTGATGGCGCACTGCCGCGCCGCGAAGGCGTTTCTGCATTGCTCCTCGGCGGCCGTGTACGACCCGCCCGGCGACGATCCCCGCACCGAACGCGCCGCGCTGGGCGACAACCACAAATGCCTGTTTCCCACGTATTCCATCTCCAAGATCGCCGGGGAGGTCGTCGCCCGCTCGATGGCGCGGGCCCTCGGGGTGCCCACCACCATCGCCCGGCTCAACGTGCCCTACGGCGACAACGGGGGATGGCCGTTCTACCACATGGAGATGATGCTGGCGGGCATCCCGATCCCGGTCCCGCCGGGCGAGGCGGCGCGCTACAACCCGATTCACGAGGACGACATCATCGCGACCATCCCGAAATTGCTCGAGGTGGCGTCGGTCCCGGCGACGACCGTCAACTGGTGCGGCGACCAGACGGTCAGCATCCAGGAATGGTGCGCCTACCTCGGCGCACTGGTCGGCAAGGAGCCGGTATTCGAGGTGAGCGCGCAGGCGCTGCGAGGGAATCCGACCGACAGCGGCCGGATGCACGAGCTCGTCGGCGGCACCACCGTGGACTGGCGCGACGGGCTGCGCCGCATGGCGGCCAAGTTCCATCCGGAGTTGGTCGGCGCCTAGGCGTTACAGGTGCGCCAGGAGCCGCCCCGCGAACGCGTCGGGGTGCTCGCGATGCATGAAGTGTCCGCCCCGCACCTCCTCGACGGTGTACTCGTTCTCGAACATCCGGGCGGCGTGCCGATAGTCCGCTGGTTCGACGATCGGGTCGTCCAGGCCCGCGAAGGCGACGACCGGCACCGTGATCCGCGCCTTCAGCGACGCGCTGGGTATGGGGGAGAGCTTGCGGTAGTAGCCGAATGCCGCGTTCAGGCTCGCCGGATCGGAAAAGCTCGCCCGAACCGCGTCGAACTCCCGGGGGTCCGGCCGCCACAGCGGTGACCATCGCCGGTAGATCGCGGACAGCGCCGCGAAATCGTTGCGCGCGAAGCGATTCGCCGCTCCCGGCAGCTTGTACGCCGCGAAATGGCGTGCGCCCCAGAGCTTCTTCAGCGAAGGCCTGAGGGCCGCCGGGTGGGGAATGGCGATGACAACGAGTTTGCGGACACGATCGGGGCCGATCGCGGCCGCGCCGTAGGCCGCCGACGCTCCCCAGTCGTGCCCGATGACGACGGCGTCGCTCGCGCCGAGTGCTTCGATCAGCGCCAGCGGATCGCGGGCCAAGGTTTCCTGGTCGGGGTCGCGAGCGGGAATCCCGCTCGGGTGGTAGCCGCGCATGAAGGGGCTGACGGCGCGGTAACCCTTGTCGGCGATGCGCGGGCGCAGGTGATCCCAGGTGTGCGCGGTGTCGGGGAACCCGTGCAGCATCAGCACGAGCGGCCCCGAGCCCTGTTCGAGGTAGGCGAATCTCAGCCCGTTCGCCTCGACGAAGCGGATGTCGTCGGCCATGGCTGAGGACGCTACGCCTCCGGAGTATGACCCGGCAGGGGCGTGCGGAACGGGACCGCTTTCGCGAGTTACCCGGGCGGATCCCGTCCCTGACCGCGGCGCTTGACCGCACCGCAGGGCCAATGCTAAGCAAGTGCTCAGCACTTTCGGTGCATTAAGGGCGCGTGAGTCCGGGACACGGAAGGGACGAGATGAAGCTGCAGGCCGTATTGGAGGACATCCGCAAGCGCCCGGGCACGGGAGAGGTCATCGCCGTCATCGACCCCGCCACCGAGGAGACGATCACCGAGTTCACCGACTGCGGCGAAGCGGCCGTCAACGACGCCGCCGCGCGGGCCAGGGATTCCTTCGAATCGGGGGTCTGGTCCCAGCTCCCGGGACGCGCGCGGGCGAAGATCATGTGGCGCATCGCGGATTTGATCGACGAACATGCCGAGGACTTCGCCCGACTCGACTCGCTCAACACCGGCATGCCGTTGATGCAGGCGCAGCTGCAGATGTCCACCTGCTCGGAGTTCTTCCGCTATTACGCCGGTTGGTGTTCCAAACTCAACGGCGTCGCCTACGACGTGAAGACCGACGGGATCGCGACGGACGCCTTCGTCAACATGCACGCCTACACCCTCAAGGAACCCTTCGGCGTGGTGGGGCTGATCTTCCCGTGGAATGGCCCGATCTTCAACGCCAGCGCGAAGCTCGCACCGGCGCTGGCCGCCGGCTGCAGCATGCTGGTCAAACCCGCCGAGGAAACCCCGCTGTCGGCGCTGCTGCTGGACAGGCTGATCCACCAGGCCGGCGTCCCGGAGGGCGTGGTCAACCTGCTGACCGGGTACGGCCACACCGCCGGCGCCGCAATCACCGCCCATCCCGACGTCGAGAAGGTCGCCTTCACCGGGTCGACCGAGGTCGGCAAGGAGATCGTGCGCGCCTCGGCCGGCAACCTGAAGAAGGTCATGCTCGAACTCGGCGGCAAGTCGCCGGTGCTGATCTTCGACGACGCCGACCTGGACAAGGCGATCATGATGGCGTCGTTGGGCATCTTCGTGCACTCCGGGCAGGGATGCGTTTGTGGCTCAAGGATTTTCGTGCAGCGCGGCGTGTATGACCGGGTGGTGGAAGGCATTGCGCTGATGGCGAATACGTTCAAGCTGGGCGCTCCCAGCGAGGAGGGCTGCGTCAGCGGCCCGCTGATCAGCCAGAAGCAGCTGACGCGCGTCATGGGCTTCATCGACGAGGGCCGCGGCGACGGCGTCGAAGTGGTCACCGGCGGCCACCGCCTGGATCGCAAGGGCTACTTCGTTCACCCGACCGTGCTCACCAACGTCGATCCCGGCATGCGGCTCTACCAGCAGGAGATCTTCGGGCCCGTGGTCTGCATCCTGCCGTTCGACGACGAAGACGAGGCCGTCGCCATGGCCAACGACACCACCTACGGCCTGGCCGCCACGGCCTGGACGGAAAACCTTGGCCGTGCCCACCGCATCGTCAAGCGGCTGCAGGCTGGCAGCGTGCAGGTCAACTGCCAGTTGGTGTTCGACCACGATGTGCCGTTCGGCGGTTACAAGCAATCCGGTTGGGGCCACGAGTTCGGGCGCGAGGGGATCGAGGCCTACATGAAGACGAAATCGGTCTGGGCCCAGCTCTAACCCGGTGCGGTGTTCTGGGCGTGTCGCCGCGGCCGACAGCGAAAAGTCCCGAACCGCACCAGGTTCGGGACTCTCCGCCGGCACGCCCGCGTTCAAGACCCCTTGCTGTAGCGGGTCAGGAAGCCGACGGCAGCGACGGCCGCGACGGTACCGATGACGCCCCACAGCACCAGCTGGAAGACCATCGACCCCAGGAACCAGCCGAACGTCATCCCGATGTAGAGGGCCCAGATCAGCCGGAATGCGCTCCACAGCGCGATCGCGCCCGCGCTGATTCCGATGTAGAGGCTGCGCTGCCGGTCGACCCGATTGATCTGCTCTTCGATGCTGGCCGGGACGATCTTCATTTCTGACTTCCTTTCGTGGGGCGCCGCCGGATTGGCGTCGTCGTTGCGCCAAGTACAAACCGCGGCGCGGGCTACCGATCCCAACGTTGTCGCGACGACGAAGGCGTCGGCCAGGCCGCGCTTGCGGCACCATGGCGAAGGTGGGTCGATGCCGCCGAGGCGCACCGCCCCGCGTTCCCGTCATCGAAGACGGTGCTTTCGCGGCACTGGAAGGAGAACGCCCAGATGGTGAACCCGATCAAGATCGCCACTCAGGTGGCCGAATCGCTCCTGGCGGTGGGTGGCGTGCGGGTCGGGCTCGAGGAGCCGACGTACACGCACCAACGGATCACCGACAACGTCGAGATACGCCACTACGGTCCGCGCATTGCCGCCGAGACAATCGTCGACGCGGACCAGCACCGCGCTCGCGACGTCGGGTTCCGACGGCTGGCGGGATACATATTCGGCGGCAATCGGGACAATTCATCGATCGCGATGACCGCGCCCGTCAGCCAGCAGCCGAGCCGGGGCGGTCAGCAGATCGCGATGACCGCACCGGTCGTCCAGTCCGCCGGCCCGGAGGCCGGCTGGATGATCCGCTTTTTCATGCCCGCGAAGTGGACGATGGAGACTCTGCCCACTCCCAACGACGCTCAGGTCCGGCTCGTCGCGGTGCCGTCCGCGACCGTGGCGGTGTTGCGATTCAGCGGCGACCGCAGCCCCAAGGCAGTCGCCTCCCGAACCGGGGAGCTCTCGAAGGTATTGCAGGACAGGGGAATCGAGGCCACCGGAGATGCGGAGGCCTGGTTCTACGACCCGCCCTGGACGCTGCCGATGCGGCGCCGCAATGAGGTCGCAATTCCCATCGACCCGGCGTCGGCGCCACGCTAGCCCGGCTGCCGCTCCCGGTCTTGCGCACCTGCCCAGCGGCTACTGTTTCGCGTAATGACTGACGACAACAAGAGGGTGGACGCGCGGCAGCTCACCGGAATTTCGGAGACGGCGCTGCTGACGCTCTACGGAAGGGCACACCAAGCGGCGCTCCCCGACGCGATCATCGACGACCCGATGGCCGTCAAGCTCGTCGATTCCATCGACTTCGACTTCGAGAAGTTCGGCCGCCGCGGCCAGGAGATGGCGCTGCGCTCGCTCGCCGTCGACCGGTGCGCCACCGACTACCTCACCACCCACCCCCGGGCGACCGTCGTCGCGCTTGCCGAGGGCTTCCAGACGTCCTTCTGGCGCTTGGACCGCGCACTGCCCGACCCACAATTCAAATGGGTCTCGGTGGATTTGCCCGCGGTCGTGGACCTACGGCGGCGGCTGCTGCCGCATTCGCCGCGAATCACCTATCTCGCCCAATCCGCCCTCGACTACAGCTGGATCGATGCGGTCGATGCCCGCAACGGCGTGTTCATCACCGCCGAGGGCCTGTTGATGTACCTGCGGCCCGACGAGGCGCTGGGGCTCATTGCCCAGTGCGCCAGGAGCTTTCCCGGCGGCCAGATGTTCTTCGACCTACCGCCGACCGTGGTCAAGAAGGTCGCACGAAAGGGGCTGCGTTCCTCCAAGCGCTACCGCGTGCCGCCGATGCCGTTCAGCCTTTCGGTGCGTCAACTGGCGCGGCTGCCCCGCACCATGCCCGGAATCCGCGCGGTGCACGACGTACCGATGCCCGCGGGGCGGGGCCTGTTCTTCGGGACGCTGTACCCCGCGTTCTGGCGGTTTCCGCCGGCGAAGCCGTACCGCGGGGTCTATGCCCTCCTGGAATTCGGCTGAACTCAGCCGAGCTTGACCACCAGCTTGCCGACGTTCTTGCCGTCGAACAGCATGTTGATCGCCGTCGGCAGCTGCTCGAATCCCTCGACGACGGTCTCGAGCGGCTTGAGCTTCCCCGCCCCGATCAGGCCCGCGATCTCGCCGATCGCCTCGGGCGCGCGCCCGAAGTGGTCGAGGACGATGAAGCCCTGCACGGTGGCGCGCTGGATGAGCAGGTTCCCGAACGCACGCGGACCGGGCGGTGGGTCCTCGGCGTTGTAGCCCGAGATCAGGCCGCACAGCGCGACGCGGGCGCCGATGTTGAGGCGCGCGAAGATTGCGTCCATCAGGTCGCCGCCGACGTTCTCGAAGTCGACGTCGATGCCGTTGGGTGTCGCCGCGGCCAGCTGCGCGGCCCAATCGTCGGCGCGGTGGTCGACGGCCGCGTCGAAGCCCAGCTGATCGGTGAGCAGCGCACACTTCTCGGGACCCCCGGCGATCCCGACGACGCGGGCGCCGGCCGCCTTGGCGAGCTGCCCGGCGACGGAGCCCACCGCGCCGGCCGCCGCGGAGACGACGACGGTCTCGCCGGGCCGGGGCTTGCCGATGTCGCGGATCCCGATCCACGCGGTAAGCCCGGTCATCCCGAGGGCGCCGAGGTAGGCGCTCGGCGACATGCCAGGTGCCACTTCCACCGGGTTGACCATCGCGGTGTCCGTGAGCACCGCGTACTCCTGCCAGCCGAGGAGCCCTTGCACCTGCTGTCCGGCCTGGTAGGCGGGGCTCTTGGACGCGACCACCTCGCCGATCCCCGCGGCGCGCATGACCTCGCCGAGCCCAACCGGGGGCAGGTAGGTCGGGGTGTCGTTGATCCACATGCGGTTCGTCGGGTCGAGCGAGATCCAGTCGACGCGCACCAGCGCCTCGCCGTCGCCGAGCTCGGGGATCGCCTCTTCGGTCAGTTCGAAAGTGTCGGGGCCGATGCGGCCGGTGGGGCGTTCGCGAAGCAGGAAACGACGGTTTCGATCGGTCATATGCGCACCGTACCCTTCAACAAAGGGCCCGCCGGACGGGAGGTTTTGTGCGGTGAACGTTATGTCGCGAGTGGTCGCTGTCCCCGTCGCCGCGCTGACGATCGTGGCGCTCTCGCCGCCCGGGTCGGCCACCGCGGACCCGCCGCCCACCCAGCAGATCACCGTCATGGCCGTGGGGCCCGACGGGCAACCGATCAACGGCTACCGGGAGACACCGCCGGAGGGCAACGTCGTCACGGTCACCTGCGACACGGCGTCGCCGTCGGCGGTGGACGACAACGTGTACTCCTGCTCGCCGAGCGCGGCCGGGGCCGGCACGTGTTGGCCGTCGACGCCCGGATCACTGTTGTGCGTCGACGATCCGTGGGAGAGGCAGCTGCATCGGGTGAAATACGGGGGTTCGCTCCCGCCGGTGCAGCCGACCGCGAGCCCGGACCCCTTCGCGCTGACCCTCGACGACGGCACGCGGTGCCGGCTGCGCAACGGCGGCGCCTGGGGCCTGCGCGCCGACGGGTATGAGGGCATCTACTGGTGCGGCGCCGGCAACCCCGAGGTGCTGTGGCTGCCCAGCCAGGGCCCGGGGACGTGCATCGACCGCTCCGCGCCGGCGTGGACCGTCAAGGTTGGCCAGCTCGGCGCACCCGGTGCCGTCTTCCCACCGCCGCAGACCCGCACGGTGACCGAGGCGTGGTTCGCCGGGGGCAAGGCCGGCCAATAGGCCGGCCGGGGTGCTGCTATAACGCAGGTATGTCCACCCCCAGGCACACAATCACCCATGTTTCGGATACGGCCCGCTGGACGGCGTTGCACCGGGCGACCGAATCGGCCCGCCCGGACGCGCTGTTCAGCGACCCGCTAGCCGAGCGGCTCGCCGGCGAACACGGCCGCGAGATCGTCGCCAACGTCCCGCGGTCGACGCGCAACGGCTGGTGGCTCGTCGCGCGGACCAAGCTCATCGACGACGCGCTCGCCGACGCTATCGCCGGCGGCTGCGATCGGGTGCTCAATCTGGCCGCCGGCCTCGACACCCGCCCGTATCGGCTCGACCTTCCGGCCGAATTCACCTGGGTGGAGGCGGATCTGCCGGACTTGCTCGCCGAGAAGACGCAACTGCTCGCCGATGAGACGCCGCGGTGCCGGCTGACCCGGATGGCCGTCGACCTGGCCGAACCCGCGGCCCGCGACGCCTTCCTCGACGAGGCCCTGCGCGGGGCCAGCAAGGCGCTGGTGCTGACCGAGGGGCTGCTGATGTACCTGGAGGCAAGCGACGTCGCCGCGCTCTCCGCGGCGATCAAGCGGCCCGAGGTCGCGTGGTGGATGCTCGACTTCGCCGGCCCGGGGCTGAAGAAGCTGATGAACAAGAAGATGGCGGGCATGATGCAGAACGCGCCCTTCAAGTTCGCGCCGGAGAACGGTTTGGCCTACTTCGAAGGCCTGGGCTGGCGCACCGTGGAGGTGCAGGCGCTGTATCTCGCCGCTTACCGGTTTCACCGCCTGCCGCTATGGATGCGCCCGCTGGCCTGGCTGCCCCAGCCCGACCCGCGGCACCCGGGCGGCAGGGCCTGGAGCGCGACCGCCCTGCTCACGCACTGAGCGCGCTTACCAGACGCGGATCCAGTCGACGAGCATGTCCGCCGGGTAGCTGCCCGGCCCCGGGTCGCCGCCACCGGAACCCGCCACCGCCAGATTGAACACCGGATAGACCGTGTAGCCCGGCCCGTTGAACGGCCAATCCGGCAGCGAGCTGGCCGGCACGTCGAAGTACGGCTGGGCCCCGTCGGTGTAGTCCTTCCAGAACCGGATGCCGGCCGCGTCCCATTGGGTGCGCCAGGTGTGCCAGCCACTGTCCATCGCGATGTTGTGGGTCTTCCATTCGCCGCCGTTGGCCTTGGCGTGGACGGTGGTGGCCGAGGGCCAGCTGCCGTTGCCGTACCACTCCATGACGTCGATCTCGCCCTGGTCGTCGTTGCCGAGCCAGTAGGCCGGCCAGGCGCCCGCCGTCAGGCAGTTGAGCTTGATGCGGGCTTCCCAGGTATGGCCGACGCCACCCCGCCAAAGGCTTTGGACCTTGCCGCTGTAGTAGGTGGGGCCGTCCTTGGCGGCGCGCAGCACCAGGTTGGAGTTGCCGTCGAGGAAGACGTTGCGCCGGTCGTCCCGGTACTGCCCGATGTGCTCGGGCAGCTCCCAATACGTCGGGTCTTTGATCGTCTCGCGGGCCTTGGCGATCGCCCATTTCGAGGCATCGGGCGCCGAGCCGGCGGGGCCGTCGAATTCGTCCTGGAAAATGTAGGTCCCGGTTTGGCCGCTGGGCGCGGCGGGCGGGGGTGCGGTGCCGCGCCCCGAGGGGTGCGCCCCGGCTTCCGGCGCAGGCAGCGCGGCTGCCAGCACGCCGATCCCGGTCGTCAACATCATGCGGCGGCGGTCCATCTTTGGCATAGGCAAGGGACCATAGCAGCACGGCGTGTGCGAAGCCGAAACGGGAAATGTGTCGGTGGCCCCCGATAAAGTTTCGGATCGCCGGCGGGCCAGCACGGACGGCGGCGCGACGGTGGCCGAGCATTAGCCGAAATTCATGGCTAATTCTCAACTAGTTGGATGGTTTGGTCTCAGGATCGCCCGGGCATCCTTGAGATCACGAGCCGATAACCACTAGTCGTAGCTTTTGCCGGTGGCAGTGAGAGGAGTTAACGATCGTGGCTAATACAACGGGAGCGAACGTTATTTTCCTCCAGTCCCACCCGGTGTGGACCGCGGCCCAGCGGCACGAACGCGAACGCAGCGAGGCGATGCGCCGCCATCCGGCCTTCCTGGCCCGCCAGCATGCCGCGGCGGTCGGCGGCGAGGTCATTCCGCTTGTCCGCGACTTCAAGCTGTACTCGAGCACCAACACCCCGGCCTGAATTCCGCGCGCAAACCGCGCAATAACCGGCCAGTTGGGTCCGCAAACGAAGTATTGGGCACCGAAAACGATCCGATAACTCGGAATCTCATTGCTGCCGACCGACCTTAACCGTTACCGCCGGATCGCTCAGAGCTTGCTGGCGACGAAATCGGCGGCCTGGTTGGCCATGCCCGCGTCGATGTACGCGCCGGCCAGGTGTTGAGGCCAATTCGCTTTCCATGTGTTGGGGTCCGCCGGGTTGCAGATGGGATCGGCGCCGTGGCACAGCTCGATGGTCCGGTCGTTGTAGATCGGGCTGAAGTTCGTAATCGGGCCCACCCACTGGCTGCCGTTGCCGAACAACGCGACGGCCGCGATGTGCTGATCGGTTCCCGGGGGCAGCGGGCTGTCGAAACCGAACGCGCCGATGGGCGCGGCGAGCACGACGTCGGTGACCGCCGCGCCGAGCGAGTAACCGCCCAGTACGAGGCGGGTGGCGGGGCAGTTGGTGACCATGTCCTGAACGTGGTGGCTCATGTCGTTGGCGCCCTGGGCCACCTCGGTGTCGGCGGGGTAGTTCACGGCATACACGCCGATGTTCTTGTTGACCTTGGATCGCAGCGCGCTGATGAACGCGTTGCCCAGCGTTCCGACTCCGGGCGATTCCATTCGGCCACGGGCGAACACCACCTGCACCGGAGGGCAACCGGCAGCCGCGGCCGGCCCGGCGGCGCCCGGCGTGCCGGGCGGGAGGATCACGGCGGTCAGCGTCAGCGCCGCCACGGCGAGGACGGCGTTGACACATCTACGGACAGGGAGGGCACGCACAGCACGATGGTAAAACGGTCCCGCTCCGGCCGCTGGGCAACGGATGGAGACCCCTCGATGTTCGGTCGACCACCGTGCCGGCTGCGGCGGGGCAGGCGATAGGTTCGGCTGATGAGTCACGCCGATGCCAGTGCGCCCGAGCGCTTGTTCGCGCTGGCCGAGCAGGTGCGGGGTTTCCTGCCCGCCGACGAGGGGCGCGCGCTGTACGACGCCGCGCTGCGGTATCTCGACGGCGGCGTCGGTGTCGAGATCGGCACCTATTGCGGCAAATCGACCCTGTTGCTCGGCGCGGCGGCCCAACAGACCGCCGGCGTGCTGTACACGATCGACCACCACCACGGCTCCGAGGAACATCAGGCCGGCTGGGAGTACCACGACGCCTCGCTGGTCGACGAGGTCACGGGCCTGTTCGACACGCTGCCGGCGTTTCGCCACACCCTCGACGCCGCGGGGCTCGACGACCACGTCGTCGCGGTCGTGGGCAAGTCCCCGGTCGTGGCCTCCGGGTGGCGGTCGCCGCTGAGGTTTCTGTTCATCGACGGCGGCCACAGCGAGGCCGCCGCCAACCAGGACTTCGACGGATGGGCCAAGTGGGTGACGGTCGGCGGCGGGCTGGCCATCCACGATGTTTTCCCCGACCCAAAGGACGGCGGCCGGCCGCCGTACTACATCTACTGTCGCGCAATCGATTCCGGCCAGTTCCGGGAGGTGTCGGCCACCGGCTCGCTCCGCGTGCTCGAACGGGTCAGCGGTGCGCCGGGGGAACGCATCCCATAGAGATCATCCCGCGCGGTTTCACCGCGTTTTCGCCTCAACCGATCTGACTCAGCACCGCGCCCATGTCGGCGAGATCCCACACCTCGGCGAACTTGCCGTCTTCCACCCGATAGATGGTGAACTCGGAGATGGCCACCCGCCGACCCGTGGCCGGGATGCCCTGAAAGGTGTCCCGGTGGGTACCGGTGACCGAGAAGTGCAGCGCGATCAGGTTCCCGTCGATGGCCAGATGCCGTAATTCCCAATGCCAATCGGGAAAGGCCGACACGAGCGGCGCGAACTGCGCCGCGACGGCAGTCGGCTCCATGGGGGCGTCGTTGACCTTGATGGTCGGTGCATAGAAGGTCGTCATTCGTTCGAAGTCGTGCGAGTTACACGCATCGAGATACGACAGATAAAGCGTGCGCAGCGCGTCGGTACTCACCGGCCGGGCCCGGCGGCGACGCATTCGCAGTCGAAGTCGGTCTGCAGGCCCAGCGGCAACCCGTGGCCGCGAAAGATCCCGGCGCCCGCGGTGGTGTTCGACAGTGCGTCGGCGGCCAAAATCATCGCCGCCCCGGTCCACGTCGTGCGCTCCTCGGGCCACCGCTTCCCGTCCGCGAACACCAATCCCGTCCAGTAGGAGCCGTCCTCCTCACGGAGATGCTGCATCGCGCCGAACTGCCGGTGGGCGGCCGGCCGTTGGCCGATGGCCTCCAGCGCCATCACCAACTCGCATGTCTCGGCGCCGGTCACCCAGGGGCGGTCGGCGACGCAACGAATGCCCAACCCGCCGACCACGAAATCGTCCCAGCGCTGGGTGATTCGCGCGGCCGCCTCCGGCCCGCGCAGGGCGCTACCGAGGATCGGGTAGTACCAGTCCATCGAGTAGCGGTCCTTCTCGGTGAACGCCTCCGGGTGCGCGGCTATCGCGTGCCCGAGCCGCCCGAGCGCGAGCTCCCACTCGGGCTGGGGGTCGTCCACCAGCCCGGCCAACGCCAGGGCGCACCGGATGCTGTGATACACGCTCGCGCAACCCGTCAGCAGCGCTTCCGTCAGCGGGCCGGCTTCGCTTCGCGCCCAACCGATCTCGCCATAGCCAACCTGCAAGTCGATGACGAAGTCGATCGCCTTGCGCACCACCGGCCACATCATTGCGGCGAAGAACCGGTCGCCGGTGACGAGGACGTGGTGCCAGACGCCGGTGGCGATGTAGGCGCAGAAGTTGCTGTCGCTGTTGGCGTCCTCGATGACGCCGGCGCGGAGCTGGATGGGCCAGGATCCGTCGGGGCGCTGGGTGCGGCGGCTCCAGTCGAACGCGGCGCGCGCCGGTTCCAGCAGCCCGGCGGCGGTCAGCGCCATCGCGCACTCGACGTGATCCCACGGATCGGTGTGGCCATCCTCGGACCACGGGATGGCCCCCGAGGGTTCCTGGGTGGCTGCGATCGATTGTGCGGTCTGACGGCATTGCTCGGGGGTGAGGACACCCGCTACCGCTGGAGGGTTAACCCGACGCAACTGAATATCCCACAGTCGCTTGGCTTTCGGTTTGCTTGACGAAGTACATCGCGACGCTCTTGCCGACCAACGGATTGAGCAGCGACTCGGCCAGCTGGGTGATTTTCGGCCGCTGCATCAGGTCCCATACCAAGAGTTTGTGGTACGCCGACACCGCGCGGTGATCGGTGTTCGACACCCCCACAGCGCATTTCAGCCACCAGAACGGCGAGTGCAAGGCGTGCGCGTGGTGGGCATACGTTATTTCCATGCCGCCGCCAACGATTTTGGCGCGCAAATCGCTGGCCCGGTAGATGCGCACGTGGCCGCCCTCGTTGCTGTGGTATTCGTCGGACAGCAGCCAGCACAATCGCTCCGGAAGCCACCGCGGCACGCTGACCGCCAGGGTGCCGCCGACCTTGAGCACCCTGATCAGTTCGGCGATGGCGGCGTCGTCGTGCGGTATGTGCTCCAGGATTTCCGACGCGATCACGCAGTCGAACGTCTCGTCGGCGTACGGCAACTTCAGCGCGTCACCGAGCACCACCTTCGCCGACGCCCCGGCCGGGGCTTCGCCGGTCTCCGCCATCGCGCGCAGAATGGCATCCACCGAACGCAATTCGGCCGCATCCTGGTCGAATGCCACCACGTCGGCGCCGCGTCGGTACGCCTCGAACGCATGCCGGCCCGCCCCGCACCCCACGTCGATGACCTTGGTGGCCGGCCCGATCCCCAGCCGGTCGAAATCCACGGTCAGCATTGGGCGGCACCTTTGGCGGCGTTGCGTGCGATCGCCCGCTCGTACACCCGGACGGTCTGCGCCGCCACGGCTTCCCAGCTGAACACGTTGACCGCGCGGGTTCGTCCCGCCTTGCCCAGGCTCCGCCGCTTCTCCGGCGAATCCAGCAGGTCGCCGAGCGCGCGGGTCAGCGCATCGACGTCGGCGGGCGGCACCAGCTCGGCGCACGCGCCGTCGGTGCCGAGGACTTCCGGCAGCGCGCCCACCCGGCTCGCCACGATCGGCGTGCCGCTGGCCATGGCCTCCACCGCGGGCAACGAAAACCCTTCGTAGAGCGACGGAATGCACGCGACTTCGGCCGACGCGAACAGCGCGGCGAGCTCGGCGTCGGAGAGCCCACTCGTGATGTGCACGATGTCGGAGATGCCGAGCTCGGCGATGAGCTTGTGGGTGGGGCCGTTGGGTTCCACCTTGGCGACGAGGCGCAGCTCGAGATCCCTGCTGGTGCGCAGCCGGGCAATCGCCTGCAACAGCGTGCGCACGCCCTTGAGCGGCGTATCGGCGCTGGCGATCGCGATGATCCGCCCGGGCTGCCGAGCCAGCGAGCCGGGCTTGAACAGTTCGGTGTTCACGCCCAGCGGCACCACGTGTAGTTGCTCCCGCGCAACGCCGAAGTCGCTGACGATGTCCGCGGCCGACGACGACGAAACCGTCAGCAGGTCCGGGATCTGGCGCGCCACCTGCTGCTGCATCGCCAGGAATCCATACCAGCGCTGCACCAACGGCTTTCGCCACCACCGCGCGGCGGCCAGGTCGAGCACTCGGTCGCGGGTGATGGGATGGTGCACCGTGGCCACCACCGGCAGTCCCGCTTCGGCGATGGTGAGCAGTCCGGTGCCCAGGCTCTGATTGTCATGGACGACGTCGAAATCGGCCGTCCGGCCGGCCAGCGCCCGGGCCGCGCGCATGGTGAACGTCCGCGGTTCGGGGAACCCCGCGGTCCACGTGGTGAGCAGTTCCAACAGGTCGATCGAGTCGCGGATCTCGCTGGGCCGCGGCACGCGGAAGGGGTCGGGCTCGCGGTAGAGATCCAGGCTCGGCACCTTCGTCAGCCGCACCCGCGGATCGAGCAGGTCGGGGTAGGGCTGGCCGGAGAACACCTCGACGTCGTGACCGAGTTCGACCAATCCATGGCTGAGATGGCGCACGTAGACGCCCTGTCCGCCGCAATGGGTCTTACTACGGTAGGACAGCAGGGCAATTCGCATACTCAACTCTTCTTTGCTGGTGAATGACCGCGGAACAGCGCCGAACCCATCGCGGTCAACGGACTCCCGAGCTCCGTGACAGCAAACTGGACATGTGTCCAGACTATAGTTCGATTACCTAATCGAGCGCAACGAGCTCGAACATCACCGGACACCGGGTAAACGTTCTGACGGAAATCCGGCACTTAAGGATCATGCCATTCGGTCCAGAGTGCGAGTTGAACCGTTCGGCCCGCCCTCGCGTAGTACTGGGTACACAAAACCATACTCAGCTGGAGGTGAGGGCAGCCGTGGCTGCTGTATTGAAATCGCGTTACGACGTCATCGTGTGTGGTGCCGGGTCCTCGGGATCGGTGATCGCCGCCCGGCTGGCGGAAAACCCCGATGTCAATGTGCTGCTGCTGGAAGCGGGCGGCTCCGACGACCTGCCCGCCGTGACCGAGGCGAGCGAGTGGCCGTCCAATCTGGGGAGTGACCGCGACTGGGGTTTCGCGGCCGAACCCGACCCTCGGCTGCACGGGCGCTCCATCCCGTTTTCGATGGGCAAGGTGCTCGGCGGCGGGTCGAGCATCAATTTGATGGTTTGGTCGCGCGGCCACCGCGGGGACTGGGACCACTTCGCCGCCGAGTCCGGCGAGCCGGCCTGGGCATACGAGCAGGTGTTGCAGCTGTACCGGCAACTCGAGGACTGGCAGGGCACCGGCGAGCCGGATCATCGGGGCAGGGGCGGGCCGGTGTTCGTCGAGCCGGCTTCCGAGATGCATCCGCTCGCACCCGCGGTACTCGACGCGGCGCGCTCTTATGGCATCCCCACCTACCAGAGTCCGAACGGCCGCATGATGGAAAACGCACGCGGCGCCGCCATCGCCGACCTGCGCAGCCGCAACGGCAAGCGCGAGTCCGTGTTCCGCACCTACGCCGGCCCGCGGATGGGGCAGCCGAACTTAACGGTGGTGCCGCACGCCCTGGTCACCCGCGTGATCCTGCAGGGTGACCGGGCGGCCGGCGTCGAAGTCGGCTATGCGGGCGCAATTCGTCACGTCGCCGCCGAGGCGGAGGTGGTGTTGTCACTCGGGGCGATCCACACCCCCAAGGTGCTGATGCAGTCGGGCATAGGCGACGGGGAGGAGTTGCGGCGTGTCGGAATCACGGTACGCCGGCACTTGCCCGGGGTCGGCCGCAATTTCCAGGATCATTTCGGGTTCGACTGCGTGTGGGAGTTTCCGGACCGGGAGCAGGTCAGCACCCAGGTCGGGGCGACCATGTTCTGGGACTCGGGGGCGGCCAACGGCCAGAGCCCCGACCTCTTCGCCTGCTTGGGGTCCTTCCCGAAGGCGACGCCGGAGAACGCCGCGAGATACGGCCTGCCGGCTAACAGTTGGATCCTCTTCGGTTCCCCGACGCACCCCACAAGCCGCGGCCGGCTGCGGTTGTCGGGCCCGAACGCGGCCGACCCGATCCGCATTGAAGCGAACGCGCTCTCGAACGGCGACGACCTCAAAACCGCGATCGCCTGCGTCGAAACGCTGCGCGAGATCGGCAATTCGCCCGAACTGCGGCCCTTCGTCGCGCGCGAAGTCATGCCGGGCGACCTCTCGGGCACCGAGCTCGACGAATATCTGCGCTATGCCGTAACCACGTATTGGCACGAGTCTGGGACGGCGAAGATGGGGCGCGACCCCATGTCGGTGGTCGACGGACGCCTAAAGGTATACGGCACCCGAAACCTGCGCGTCGCCGACGCATCGGTCATGCCGCGGATCACGAGTGGCAACACCATGGCCCCGTGTGTGGTGATCGGAGAACGCGCCGCCCAGTTCATCAAGGCCGAGCATCGGTTCTGAGCTGTTTGTTACCATCGCGCGGTGCAGGGTTCGGCTGCATCAGGCGAATGCGGCGGGCGGCGATCGGTGTCGCGACGCGACGTCCTTCGGCTCGCCGCTGCGCCGGCGTTCCTCGGCTTCGCAACGCTGGCCGCTGGCCCGGCGGGGCCCAAGGCGTCCGCCGCGGACATGCGGCTCATCGATTTCGCCGAGCGCCGCATCGCGCCGGACGAGATCAAATCGGCGGGCTATGGCGGTGTGGTGAACTACGTGTCGTTGTCGCGGCCGGGCGCGAATTTCGAGGCGAAGCCAATCACCCGCGAATACGCGGACGCGCTGCGCGCGGCGGGCCTGCAAATCGTCAGCAACTTTCAGTACGGCAAGCCCGGCTGGCCCGATCCCTCGGACTGCACACGCGGTTATGACGGTGGCGTGGCGGATGCGCAGAGCGCCCTGCGGCTGCACGGCGCGGCCGGTGGCCCGTCCTCGGCCCCGATCTTCTTCAGCATCGACGACGACATCGACGCCAACACCTGGAATAGCGTTGCGGTCCAATGGTTCCGGGGCATCAATTCGGTGCTGGGCGTCGGCCGCACCGGCATCTACGGGCACGCCGCCGCGTGCGGCTGGGCGATCCGCGACGGCGTCATCGGCAGCTCGACAACCCCCGGGCACCGGTGGGCGTGGCAGACCAGATCGTGGTCGCATGGTGACCGAGAGCCCGCGGCGGTGCTCTACCAGTCCGTCGTCAACAGCCCGGCCAACCCCAGCCCGGTCCTCGGCGGGATCAACGTGGACATCGACGACGTTTTGGCGCCCGACTTCGGTCAGTGGGATCTGGCTCGGTGAGCCGTGCGTGCAGCCAGGCGACCGCGCGAACCGACACTGCAGTACCTGCGCGACGCCGGACGAATCGCCATGGCGCACAGGGGTTTCACCGCCTTCCGATTGCCGATGAACAGCATGGGGGCGTTTCACGAGGCGGCGAAGCTCGGGCTTCGATACATTGAGACCGACGTCCGGGCGACCCGCGACGGCGTCGCGGTGATCCTGCACGACCGCGTGTTCCGATCGGAATCGGGCGAATCGGGCGCCATCGACCAGTGTTACTGGCGCGACGTCCGCCGGTTGAATCTCGGTGCGGGGGAGGCGATCCCCACCCTCGAAGAACTGCTTTCCGCGCTGCCGGACATGCGCGTCAACATCGATATCAAAGCGGCGTCGGCCATCGTGCCCACCGTCGAGATCGTCGAACGGATGAACGCGCATGACCGGGTGCTGATCACGTCGTTTTCCGATCGTCGGCGACGGCGCGCGCTGAGTCTGCTGTCGAAACGGGTCGCCAGTTCGGCCGGCACGAGCGCGTTCCTGGCACTGCTGGCGGCGAGGACGCCGGTAGCCCGCGCGTATGCCTGGCAGATGCTGCGCGACAGCGACTGCCTGCAGCTGCCGCCCCGGCTGGGCCGCGTACCGATCATCACGCCCGGACTGGTCAGGGCCCTGCATGCGGCGGGACTTCAGGTGCACGCGTGGACCGTGGACGACCCGAACACCATGCACGCACTTTGCGATATCGGTGTCGACGGCATCATCACGGATCGCGCGGACGTCCTGCGTGACGTCCTCATCGCGCGAAACGAATGGCGGCCGCGTTAGCGCGCGGCACCTCCGCGAGCCGAAGGCCCGCGGAGATGCCGGATTGCGCTACCGCGTGGTCTTACTTCAGGTCGAACCGATCACTGTTCATGACCTTGACCCAGGCCGCGACGAAGTCCTCCACGAACTTGCCCTTGTTGTCGTCCTGGGCGTAGACCTCGGCCAGCCCGCGTAGCACCGAATTCGAGCCGAACACAAGGTCATTCGCGGTCGCGGTCCACTTGATCGCGCCCGAGGCACGGTCGCGGCCCTCGTAGACGTTCTCGGCGGTTTCCGACGGCTTCCACTCCGTGCCCATGTCGAGCAGGTTGACGAAGAAGTCGTTGGTCAACGCGCCCGGCCGGTCGGTGAACACGCCGTGCTTGGCGCCGCCGTGGTTGGCGTTCAGGGCGCGCAGCCCGCCGATCAACACCGTCGTCTCCGGGGCGGTCACGCCCAGCAGGTACGCCCGCTCCATCAGCAGGTGTTCCAGCGGCGCCTTCTCGCCCGGCCGGATGTAGTTGCGGAAGCCGTCGGCCCGCGGTTCGAGCACCGCGAACGACTCCACGTCGGTGTTCTCCTGCGAGGCGTCGGTGCGCCCGGGCGCGAAGTGCACAGAGATCTCGTAGCCGGCGTCCTTGGCCGCCTTCTCGACCGCCGCGGACCCCGCCAGCACGATCAGGTCGGCCAGCGAGATCTTCTTGCCGCCGGATGCCGAGCCGTTGAAGTCCTGCTGGATCTTCTCCAGCACCGGCAGCACCTTGTCCAGCTCCGAGGGCTCGTTGCACTCCCAGTTGCGCTGCGGCTCCAGACGCAGCCGCGCCCCGTTGGCGCCACCGCGCTTGTCGGTGTTGCGGTAGCTGCCCGCCGCCGACCAGGCCGTCTTCACCAGTTGCGGAACCGACAGCCCCGACTCGAGCACCTTGCCCTTCAGCGCCGCGATGTCCTGCTCGTCGACCAGTTCGTGGTCGACCGCCGGCACCGGGTCCTGCCACAGCTGCGGCTCGGCAACCCAGGGTCCGAGGTAGCGGCTGATCGGGCCCATGTCGCGATGCAGGAGCTTGTACCAGGCCTTGGCGAACGCCTCGGTCAGCTCCTCGGGGTGGTCCAGCCAGCGCCGCGTGATGTCGCGATAGATCGGCGACTCGCGCATCGAGATGTCGGTGACCAGCATCGTCGGGGCGCGGCCGGGCCCGCCGAACGGGTCGGGAATGGTGCCCGCGCCCGCGCCGTCCTTGGCGACGAACTGCCACGCATCGCCGGGGCTCTTCTGGAGCTCCCACTCGTAGCCGTACAGCGTCTCGAGGAAGGTGTTGTCCCACTTCGTCGGGGTGGGCGTCCAGACCACCTCCAGGCCGCTGGTGATCGCGTCCTTGCCGACCCCGGTGCCGTACGAGCTCTTCCAGCCCAGCCCCTGCTGTTCGATCGGGGCGGCCTCCGGCTCGGGGCCGACCAGGTCACCGCTGCCGGCGCCGTGGGTCTTGCCGAAGCTGTGCCCACCGACAATCAGCGCGGCGGTCTCCTCGTCGTTCATCGCCATGCGGCCGAACGTCTCCCGGATGTCGATCGCCGCGGCGATCGGGTCCGGCTTGCCCTCGGGGCCCTCGGGGTTCACGTAGATCAGCCCCATGGTGGTCGCCCCGTAGGGCTGGGCGAGGTCACGCTCGCCGGAGTAGCGCTTGTCGGTGCCCAGCCAGGTGTCCTCCTCGCCCCACAGGATCTCCTCGGGCTCCCAGACGTCCTCGCGGCCGAAGGCGAAGCCAAACGTCTTGAATCCCATGGACTCCAGCGCGCAGTTACCGGCGAAGATGATCAGGTCGGCCCAGGAGATCTTGTTGCCGTACTTCTTCTTGACCGGCCACAGCAGCCGGCGCGCCTTGTCCAGGCTCACGTTGTCCGGCCAGCTGTTCAGCGGGGCGAACCGCTGCATGCCCTGGCCACCGCCACCCCGGCCGTCGAAGATGCGGTAGGTGCCGGCCGCGTGCCAGCTCATCCGGATGAACAGGCCGCCGTAGTGGCCGTAGTCGGCGGGCCACCAGTCCTGCGAGGTGGTCATCACGTCGATGACGTCTCGCTTGAGCGCCTCGACGTCGAGCTTGGCGAACTCCTCGGCGTAGTTCCAGTCTGCGCCGTACGGGGTCGATTTCGGATTGTGCGGCTGCAGCATCGAGGGGTCGACCTGGTCGGGCCACCAGTCCCGGTTCGTCAGGGGCGCATTCGATTTCGGTGTCGGCGCCGAGATTGTGGGGTTTTCGCTTTCGCTCACAGCGTTCCTTTCGGGGTGGTGGATAAATGGGGCTGCGATCTAGGAACCAGCAGTCGAACAATCGGGGCACACGCCCCAGTAGATGACCTCGGCCTCGTCCAGGACGAAGCCGTCGAGGACGTTGTCTACGTCCGCCGGGGTGAGGCAGGGCGCCTCGCCGACCGCGCAGTCGATGTCGGCGATCACTCCGCAGGATCGGCAGACGACGTGGTGGTGGTTGTCGCCGACGCGTGACTCGTAGCGGGCGACCGAACCCGAAGGCTGGATGCGGCGGATCAATCCGACCGTGCTCAGCGCGTTGAGGACGTCGTATACGGCCTGGCGGGAGACATCCGGCAGGCCGACTCGCACCGCCGAGAAGATGGTTTCCGTGTCGGAATGGGGGTGGGCGTCCACCGCCTCCAGCACCGCGACCCTGGGACGGGTCACCCGGAGATCGGCCATCCGCAATCGTTCCGCGTAATCGGCCGTCGATGACACCGCACCAATATGACGCACTTATCTGGAACGAGTCAAGACTTTACTGTGAAGTGGGGCACAACTTCCGGCGACGAATGAGCTGCGTCACGTCGGCTTCAGGGCGCTGCCCTTGCGCCAGTCGTCCAAGCTGAGCGTCCAGTCACCGTTCTGCGCCAGCGTCAGCGGCGGGCCGCCGCTGTTGCGAACCTCGACCACGTCGCCGGGCACCGAGAAGTCGTAGAACCATTTCGCGTTGTCGGCGTTGAGGTTCAGGCAGCCGTGCGACGTGTCCTGATGCCCCTGGGCCCATACCGTGGCGTCCAGCTCGTGCAGGTAGATGCCGTCGGTGCTGATCTTGGTGGCCCAGTTGATCGTCTCGCGATACCCGAGGCGCGAATTCTTGGGCAACCCGAACGTCGAAGAATCCATCACCACCGGGTTGCCCTTATCCAGGACGGTGTAGACGCCCGGTGGCGTCCACAGCGAGATGCTCTTGCCGCCGACGTTCTCGGTGCCGCCCATCCCCATCGAGGTCGGCATCGTGCGGACCAGGGCGCCGTTGTTGAAGACGCTCACTTGATGGGTCGCGTCGTCCGCGATCGAGACGTGCGCGTCGCCGATCCGGAACGACACCTTGGCGTCGTCTTGGCCGAATAGGCCGTCGCCCAACGCGATTCCGTAGATCTTTGCTTCGGCGGTGACGGTGGTGCCCGGCGCGTAGTAGTGCTCCGGCCGCCAGTGGGCGGTTTGGCCGTCCACCCAGTACCACGACCCCTGCACCTTGGGGTCGGTGGTCACCGCCAGGTGCCGCTCGGCCTCGGCCCGGTCGGCGATCTGCTCGTCGAAGTGGGCCACGACCACCGTGCCGACGCCGTAGGTGCCGCCGTCTTTGAGGGCGGCCTCCGCCGTGGTGGTGAACGAAACCTTGGTCTGGTTGGACGGCTTCAGCGTGGAGAACGACGAAACTTGTGTCGCCGCAACACCGTTGGGGCCGCGGCTGGTGACCGTCAGGGTATACGTGCGGCCGTAGCCCAGGGGGACCGTGGGCTTCCATACAGTGTTGTCCGGGGTCATGACGCCCTGCACGGGCTTGCCGCTCTCGTTGACCATGCGGACCTCGGTCAACGTCCCCGTGTCGGCCTTCACCATGACGTGGGCTACCGGATCGATGTCACGCGCGTCGGGGC
This sequence comes from Mycobacterium sp. E2989, assembly GCF_001667595.1. Classification (NCBI taxonomy): domain Bacteria; kingdom Bacillati; phylum Actinomycetota; class Actinomycetes; order Mycobacteriales; family Mycobacteriaceae; genus Mycobacterium; species Mycobacterium sp. E2989. Next base: position 23,755 of record NZ_LZJX01000043.1, read on the forward strand.
CGGGCGTGATGGTGACGTGCGCGGGCCCCGGGGTGTTTGACGAGGCACTGCGGTGACCGCAGCCGGCAAGCGATGCCGCGACGACGACGACCGCCAGCACGGCGAGCAGTATCCGGCGGGCGCTGCGGTCCCGGAAGATCCGGCGGACGGGCCGATCGCTGGTCGTGGGCATCATTGAGCTGACGGATCCTTGCGTTCTGTTAGCTGCCGGGGGGCGCGCTCGCCGCCGGCGGGACGATGTTGTCCATCAGGTGCCACGGACGTGCGGTTTCTAAACCGACGGGCCACGGCGCGGGGATCATGGCCTCATGGCCGACGACGAACTCGACAGTCTGTATTGGGCGGCGCCGAAGGATTTCACCGGGGAGCGCACCCGATTGGCCGCCGCGGCCAGGCGCCGCGGGGACGACGCCGCCGCCAAGCGGATCTCCGCGGCCAACAAGCCGACCACCGCGGCATGGGTCGTCAACCGGCTCGCCCTCGCGCGCGGGGACACCCGACAACGGCTCGCGGACCTGGGCGACGAACTGCGCGCCGCACACGCCGCGATGGACGGCGCGCGCATTCGGGACTTGTCCGCCGAGCAGCATCGGCTCATCGGGGAGCTCACGCGGGCAGCGCTCGAGGCGGCCGACATCAGCCGGCCGTCCGCGGCGGTGCGCGACGACGTCACCAGCACGCTGCAAGCGGCGATCGCCGACCCTGATGTCCGGCGGCGACTCGGCCGGCTGGCCCGGCCCGAGCAGTGGTCGGGTTTCGGCGATTTCGGGGGCGCGACCCCGGTGTCGGCGGGCAGCGCCCGGACCGCGAAGGCGACGGCGCCCGCGTCGAAATCGGGGGTGCAACCCGCCAAGCCGTCCGCGCGCGACGCGGCCGCGCGGCGGCGGCTCGAAAAGCTGACCGCCGCCGTGGCCGCCGCCGAGCGCAAGAAGGCCGACGCCGACGCCGAGCTGTCGGAGCGCCTGGCCGAGCGCGACACCGCCCGCAAGCGCCGTGAAGACGCGCTCGCGGCCCTGCGCACGGCCGAACGCGACGCCGACCGCGCCGAGGCGAAGTACGTTAAGGCCCAGCAAGCCAGCCGCGCCGCCGCGGATTTGGTTGCGGAGGCGAAAGCGCAGTTGAAGCGGGCGTGACGGCGGCCACCGCGGCGCCGCGGTGTTTCCCCGGGTTCGGGAGGGGTATTAGCCCACGCGTGACGTCTTTATGGTTGGCCAATCGGGCCGAACAGCCTTGGGCCGCAAGCCAGCTTGACGAGGGCTCCCATTCCGCGGACGTGATCGTCGTCGGCGCCGGCATCACCGGGCTGATGACGGCGGTCCTGTTGGCCCGCGCGGGCAAGGATGTGTTGGTGCTCGAGGCGCGCACCGTCGGGGCCTGCGCCACCGGCAACACCACCGCGAAGATCAGCCTGCTGCAAAGCACCCACCTGTCGAAGATCCTGCCCAGGCATGGCCGGGAATTGGCGCGCGCCTATGTGGACGGGAACCGCGAGGGCCAGGACTGGGTGATCGATTACTGCGAGTCCCATGACATACCGGTGCAGCGCGAGGACGCCTACACCTATGCCCAATCCGCCAAGGGAGTGCCGTCCGCGCGCCTGGAACTCAAGGCGTGCCAAGCGGTCGGGCTGCCCGCCGTCTGGGACGACGAGGCCGCCGTGCCGTTCCCGTACCACGGCGGGGTCCGGCTCGGCGACCAGGCGCAGTTCGATCCGATGCCGTTCCTGGACGCGCTGGCCAAGGAACTGCTCGACCGGGGCGGCCGACTGGTCGAGCACACGCGGGTCCGGCGGGTGTCCAGCCGGGGCGGACGGGTGCGCGTGCACGTCAACGACGCGGCGCAGCAAGACGTCGAGCTGCAAGCCGGGCAACTGGTGCTGGCCACCGGTATTCCGATCCTGGATCGCGGCGGATATTTCGCACGCGTGAAGCCGAGCCGGTCCTACTGCATGGCCTTCAAGGTTCCCGGCGACATCACCAGGCCGATGATGATCTCCAGCGACTCGCCGACCCGCTCGGTGCGCTACGCCCCCGTCCCGGACGGGGAGCTGCTGATCGTCGGCGGGGCCGGCCACACCGTCGGCCGCAAGAAGAGCCCGACCAAGGCGCTCGAGGAACTGGCGTCGTGGACCCGCAAGCACTACCCGGGTGCCAAGCAGACGCATTTTTGGTCCGCACAGGACTACACGCCGATCGATCAGCTGCCCTACGTCGGGCCCATCCTGCCGAACAGCGAAACCATCTTCGTTGCAACGGGATTCAACAAGTGGGGGATGACCAACGGCGCGGCCGCCGCGTTGGCGCTGTCGAGCCGCATCCTGGGTGGCCGGATGGACTGGGCCAGAGCGTTCGCCAGCTGGAGCCCCCACGAGTTGACGGGGCTGCCGACGGCCATGCAAGCCAACCTCGAAGTGGGCTTCGATCTGGCCAAGGGATGGATCACCCCGCTGCTGCGCACCGGCAAGCGGAGCCCCGGCCCCGACGAGGGCGGCGTGGTGAGCGGGCCGCCGTGGCGGCTGGAGGCGCGCTGCCGTGTCGACGGCACCGAGCACCGCGTCTCGCCGGTGTGCCCGCATCTCGGCGGGATCGTGAACTGGAACGACGCCGACAAGGCGTGGGAGTGCCCACTGCACGGGTCGCGTTTCGCGCCGGACGGCACCCTGCTGGAGGGGCCGGCCACCCGCGATCTGACGGCCTGAGGCGGTCAGCCGGCCTTTCGGTAGACGAGCCAGCGCAACTCGATCGGCGAGTGCTCGCGTTGAACGTCGAACACGTCGAGGCCGCTGGCCCACCCCTCGAACCAACCCGTGGGTGGCCAGGCGCCTTCGGGCAGGTGCGCCTTCTCGTATTCGTAAGCCGAATCGTCGGCGACCAGCTCGAGCGGCAGTCCGGACACCGCGCTCGCCAGCTGATCGCGCGTGTAGATCATGGTGTTGCACTGCTGGCCGAGTTCCACCGCGGACGCGTCGGGGACGTAGCCTTCCCGGGGCAGGAAGGCGTTGAACACCAGGCGGCCCCTGGCGGCCAAGCAGTCGGCGGCGAGTTCGAACACGCCCCGCAACTCGTGGGTGGTCCGAAAGTCGGGCACGACTTCGGCGAGCACCATCAGCTGGTATTCGTCGTGGACGCTTTCCATCGCGGTGAAGACATCGCTTTGGATCACGCGCACGCCCAGCGATTCGCTCTGGGCCTCCGAGCGCATGATGTCGGCGAGCTTCGCCGCCATCTCGACCGCGTCCACCGGGTGCCCGCGGCGGGCCAGGGCCAGGGCGTTGCGTCCGGTTCCCGCTCCGACGTCCAACACGCGGTGGGCCGTCGGGTCGACCGCCTCGGCGGCCAACGCCAGCACCCGCGCGTCGGGCTCGGTGCCGAACAGCGGCGGCGGACGCACGGCCACCCATCCGTCGTAGTCGGCCTCGACCGTCCGCCATTCGGCTTTGACGCGGATGTTCACGCTCGTCCCGAAGGAGGAGTTGAACGAGATGAGGATGTCCGAACGGGGAGAGGCCTTGAAACCCTTCGCCAGCTCCGCCGCCAGCGCGGTCCTGAGCTGGGCGGATTGTTCCGGCGTGTGCCAGACGCCCAGGGTGGCGCAGATGTTGCCGCACAACAGGACGTACTCGTCGAGCATGCTGGGCACGGCCGGCACCCGGATGTGACCCTCGGACGACGAACGGCGATACAACCGCCTGACCATCGCTTCATGCAGCATCGACGGATCGAAAGGGCTGGGCGGCGGATCTTGCACCAGAACCTTCTACCCGACCCGGCCGCTTTGCACCACCGCGTCTTCCAGAAGATCGGCGGCCCTGCCGACGCTTTCGGCGGGTTTGGTCAGCTGCGCGGCCACCTCGCGGGCCCGGACGGCACATTCCGGAGCAAGGACCGAGCGCAGGTCGGCGACGAGTGAGTCTAGGGTGCTGTCGAAAAAGCCCCGCCCGGCACCAACTTTCAGATGTTCGACAGCCTCTGCCCACATCGGCTGGTCCCAGACCGTCCAGAGGATCAGCGTCGGAACACCGGCGCGCAGGCCCGCAGCCGTGGTGCCCGAGCCTCCGTGGTGGACCACCGCGCGACAGGCGGGAAAGACGGCGGCGTAATTCAGCGCCGCCACCACCTTGACATGGTCCGGCCGTGGAACGCCGCCGAAGTCGTTTGCGCCGGCGCAGATCAACGCCCGCTCACCCAACTGTGCGCAGGCCGCGTTGATGACGGCGACTGTTTCGGCGGGGGACTCGATGGGAGTGCTGCCGAAACCGAAGTAGATCGGGGGCGTGCCGTCGCCGATCCAAGACAGGACTTCGTCGTCAGCATCCGTCGGCATCTCCAGCGTCAACGAGCCGACGAAGGGACGCCAACCGCCTGGCTCCACCCACTCGGCTGCCCCGCCCGGCAAGCAGAGTTCGTCGTAGGTCTGAAGTTCGAGCAATCCATGTTCAGCGCGCGTCGGCGGACCGGCCGCCGGCGACAATCCCAGTGCACGACGTTGGGCGTCTCCTGCATCCCTTGTGATCCCCAAATACAACTCGCTCGAGGGCATTATCCGCGCCGGGAAGACGTGCAGCGCGGCAAGCGGAATGCCGTGATACTCGGCCACGTTGGCTGCCAGCGCCTGGTCGTTCATGTGCGCCAGGAGCAGGTCCGCCCCCTCCGCAAGCGCCGTCAGGGTCATGCTCTTCTCCGACCAGATTCGGTTGACACGCTCAGCGACTTGAGGCGCTGCACCAAAGCCGTGGAAGCTGCCAAGGAGTTCCCTCGCCGCATTCATCGAGCCTTGTGTTTCAGGCCCGTAGGCGACCGCGGCGAGTCCCACCGACTCGACGAAGCCGACCTTGTCCGGGGGGACAGCCAGGTGTACGTCGTGACCGCGGCGCGACAGCTCACGACCCAGGGCAGCGCACGGCTCGACGTCGCCCCGTCCTCCGTAGCTTGCCAGTACAAATTTCACGCACTTAGACCTAACTCGCGGTGGTGATACCGATCCAAGCAGACCGGCCGTTGATCGCCCGGTCCGCTTATACCGCATGCGGGGCGAGGCCGCCCGCGCCGTTGCCGGGCTCCGCGGGAACCCCGGGGTTGCTTATCGGTGATCGGCGCCACTCACCGTCGTTGCATCGCTGGTCACCGGCCCCACTCGCGCCTCTGCGTCGCCTCGCGCGCCGTCCGGCGGCAGGACTCGGTTTCAAGTCATGGTGAAATCTTTATTGCGGGAAGGATCTAGATTTGTTCGCTGTCCGTTGGGCAATCCCACTACGGCCAGCTACGAACCGTTAAGACTGTGGCCACCTACCGTCCGGAGGAGACGACCATGGATTTCGCAGCGCTGCCTCCGGAAATCAATTCCGCGCGGATGTACACCGGGCCGGGGGCGGCACCGCTGCTCGGCGCGGCCATCGCCTGGGACGCGCTGGCCGTCGCGCTGCATGCCGCGGCGACGTCTTACCAGTCCGAGATCACGGCCCTGACCGGTGGGCCCTGGATGGGTCCGTCGGCGGAGGCGATGGCGGCCGCCGCGGCCCCCTATGTGAGCTGGACCCGAACGGCCGCCGCACAGGCCGAAGAGACCGCCAACCAGGCCAAAGCGGCCGCCGCCGCGTACGAGGCGGCGTTCGCGGAAACGGTGCCGCCGCCGGTCATCGCGGCCAACCGCAGCCAGCTGATGTCCCTGATCGCGACGAACGTCTTCGGGCAGAACACCCCGGCGATCGCGACCACGGAGGCGCAGTACTCCGAGATGTGGGCCCAGGACGCCGGGGCCATGTACGGCTACGCGGCGTCCGCGGCGGCGGCGACCAGGCTGACGCCCTTCACCCCGCCACAGCAGAGCACCGATTCGGGCGGCTCGGTGCGGCAGGCGGCCGCCCTCAACCAGGCCGCGGCCACGTCGGCCGGAAAGGTGCAGAGCGCGGTCACCTCGACGCAGCAGGCCCTGGCCGCGACGCCCGACGCGCTGAACAGCCTCGCGGGCCCGCTCCTCCCGGGCTTCGGCGGGCGGGACCTGTTGGGCCTGGCGGCGGACCTCAGCGCGGTGTTCGTCGACCCGGAGATCGGGGCGGCGGGCCTCGCCGCCGCCGTCGTGGCCCTTCCCTACGACGTTTCCGGTGCTTTGACCGGTTTCCACACCGATGACATCGTCAGCGGCTGGGCCGGGGTGCAGTCCTGGCCGGGCTTCGCCCCGGTTCCCCCGACGCCCTTCCCGGTGATCACCAACCTGGCGGGCGGGTCGGCCGCGACGGCGGGTCTGGCCCAGGCGAACACCGTCGGCGGTCTGTCGGTCCCGCCGGCCTGGACCGCGGCCGCCCCGGAGATACGGCCGGCCGCCCTGGCGCTGCCCGCCACCAGCGTGGGCGCCGCGCCGGCCTCGTCCGGCACGTCCGGCAGCCTGTTCGGTGAGATGGCCGCGGCGGGCATGGCCGGGCGCGCCATGGCCGGCACGGGCGGCGCGGGCCGCGCCGAAAGGGTCAGGGGGGCAACGCAAAAGCCGACGAAGGACGGCACGGCGGTACCTCAGGTGCCGGCTGGCGGGCCGATCACCAGCATCGCCGCCGAGCTGCGCGAGCTCGCTTCCCTGCGCGATGCGGGGATCATCACCGAGGACGAGTTCCTCGAGCAAAAGCAGCGCCTGCTCCCGCACTGACCTCGCGCGCGCCGACATGGGGCGCATTTTCCATAACCGGCGCCCAATACCGCCAGATGGCTCGGGCAATTGCTGCCGGGATCAATGAATTTCCGGGTGGCCTCGCCGTGTCACCGGCTGGCTGGCAAACCTGATAGCAGTCGATCGCCGTCTGCGCAACTCCGGGCGCAGCACAGCCATCCGGGGCGACTGAGCCGGTGCAACCACGGCTCGCACCAAGCCCGCAGAAATGTTGTCCCCGCCGTTACCGAAGGGGCGCAGCAATTTTCTTACTTTTAATATTGGCCGGCATCGCCCGCTCATATACTTGCCCCACCTCGATACCGACAACAAAAGAAGGGCACAAAATGCTTACATCGCGTTGGCTGGCCAAACTGACAATTCCCGTCATGGTTGGCGCTGCCCTCACCGCAACGACCGCGATTGCGTCGGCCGACAGCACCGACGACGCATACCTGGCGAAATTGCACAACCTCGGATTCTCCTGGCCCTCGTCGAGTGACTCCGACATGATCGCGCTGGGGCACGCGGTCTGCGCGGACCGGATGGCCGGCAAGACGCCGGACGCTATCGCCGCCGACCTGCATTCCGGCATGAGCGCGAAGGGCTTCAGCTTCGCCGACATGACCGGCTGGGTGAGCGCGGCGGAGTCGACCTATTGCCCGGGCTGATCGATTTCTGACCCCCCAGTGGGGTTGGCGTGCTGCCCGCATAGTCTGATCCGGACGGTGCGGGCGGGGTCGTTGAGTGGGGACGGGCAGTGACGGAGCCGACGGGGTTTTCGGGTCAGGCCGCTGCTGAGCTGCGGGTGCAAACCCTGCTGCGCTATCCGGTGAAATCGATGCTCGGCGAAGCCGTGCCGCACCTGTTCGTCGACGAGCACGGCGCCCAGGGCGACCGGCGGCTGGCGCTGCTCGACGCCGACACCGGCCATGTGGCCAGCGCCAAGAATGCCCGGCTGTGGCGTGGTTTGTTGAAGTGCACCGCCAACGCAGACGCCGGCCGGGTGAGCATCGAACTGCCCGACGGATCCAGCGTGGCGGCCGACGACCCCGGCGTCGACGATCTGCTCTCGCAGCTGTTGGGGCGCCCGGTCCGAATGATCGCCCAGCGCCCGCAGGGCGCCTCGTTGGTGCGCCCCGATCCGGAGAAGTTGCTGGAGCTGGGCCTGGATGCCGACGTCGGTGGCCGCATCCTGCAGATCGCCCAGGCGACGCCGGGTGACGCGTTCACCGATGAGGCGCCGCTGCATGCGATTACGACGGCCACGGTCGAACACATCGGTGTGGAGGCGCTTCGGTATCGACCCAACTTGGTTATCGAGACGCCGCCCGGCTACCCGCCGTACGCCGAAAACGACTGGGTCGGCCGCGACATCGCCGTCGGCGGCGCACGACTGCGCGTCCTCACGGCCACATCCCGCTGCGTCGTACCGACGCTCGAACACGGATCGCTGCCACGCGCCCCGCATGCCCTGCGCACACCGGCGGCTGAAAACCGTTGGGACACAGGCGGTCACGGCCCCCAGCCGTGCGCGGGCGCGTATCTCGCGGTGGCGGCGGAGGGCATCATCCGCGTCGGCGACCGCGTCACCATCGGCGGGTAGGGGGATTCACTCGGTGATCGCCGCGAAGTCCACCCAGAGCTGGCGGGGCCCGCGGAACACCTGATTGTGCCGGTAGGGCGGCGGGTCGACCACCAGCTTGGGAGATTCGAGGCGGCGGACGAAGATCTCCAGCGCCAGGTTGACCTCCAGCCGCGCCAGCGGGCCGCCCATGCAGGTGTGAATGCCGCTGCCCCAACCGAAATGCTCGTTATCCGGGCGCAGCGGGTCGAAGCGGTCGGGATTGTCGAAGCGACGCGGATCCCGGTTGGCGGCGGCGTAGATCAGATACACGGCCGAGCCCGCGGGGATCAGCGTCCCGGCGATCTCGATGTCCGCGGTGGCGCTGCGGCTGGGGAAGAACTGAACCGCCGACTGCAGCCGCTGCACCTCTTCGATGACGCGCGGAATCAGCTCCGGACGCTGCCTGACCAAATCCCAGCTGCCGGGGTTGCGCAGCAGCGTCATCACGCAATTGCTGATGGTGTTGACCGTGGAATCGTGTCCGGCGACCAGAAGCAGCATGGCGTTGGACGTCGCCTCCTGCACCGACATCGGGCCGTCGGGGCCGTCGTCGTGCAGCAGCCTGGACAGCAGGCCCTCGCCGGGGGTTGCCGCGTATGTCTGCACCAGCTCACCCAGGTAGGCCAGCAGGGCGGCGGTTCCGGCGCGGCCCTTCTCCGCCAGGGCCCGCCCCTCCTCGGTGGCACCCTCGGGCCCGAGATCCAGGCCCATCATGAAGTCGAAGATCCAGGCGTGAAACCTCGATTCGTCTTCGACGGGCACGCCGAGGATCTTGCAGATGACGGAGACGGGTATCGGATAGGCGAACTCCGCCACCACGTCCAGACGGCCGGTGCCGCGCGCCTTGATCTCGTCGAGCAGGTCGTTGGCCAGCCGGACGACAAGCGGTTCCATGCCGGGGATCACGTCGGGGGAGTGCGGCGGCCCGAAGTGGCGCATCACCTGGCGCCGCGCCCGGTCGTGATCGGGCGGGTCGGAGACGATGATGCTCGGCTCCCGGCCGTAGGCCTGCAGGTGTCCGCTGCCGGGCTCGGGTTCGGGCTTATCGACACCGAAATCCGAAGGGCTGCGGCGAATGTCGGAGCTGATTCGCGGGTCGTGGGCCAGCGCGAGTAACTCCGGGTAGCCGGTGACGACGTAGGTCTTGTCGGCGACCTTGGCCACCGGTGTTTTGCGCAGCTCCTCGAAGAACGGGTAGGGGTTCGGCCGGTTCTCGAACTTCATCGCTTCGGCCCAGGCGGTCGCGGCGTTCATGTCGTCTCCTGCCGTCAGCGGATCCGGGGTCGGAATTCGGCGCCACGCGAGGTCGGGTCGTGTCCGGTGAGCACGACGTCGGGAATGTCGGTGCGTTCGCGCGGGTCGGGGAATCGGGCCGGCATCGGCTCGAAGAGGAGGGGCCGGTCGTAGCCGGGCGGGGGCGGCGGGAACGGTGCGGACCGCTCGATCAGGGAAGCGTAGTACGGCAGCCATTTTCCGTGATTGAACGTGACCGCCCCGACGATGCGGCCCCGGTGTCCGTAGGCGGCCGCGAAGCGGCGCTGCTCGACCGAGCCCTGGGTGAAGACGATCTCGTCGCCGAACGAGCACACGCCGACGCTCTTGATGTTGACGCCGAATTGTCCTGACCAGAACGAGGGGAGCGGCAGGTGCGGCCGTCGTCCCGTCTCCACACTGATCATGTTGTTGGCCGCCACCTCGGCGCCGAAAACCGCATTGTCCCAATGTTCTTGCGACATGAACTGGTATTCGTAGAGGACGTGCGGGGCGCGCGCCACATCGCCGGCGACGAAGATGTTGTCGGTCACCACGCCGTTGATGTCGAACGCGCGGCAGCCGGCGTCACAGGCCACTCCCCAAAACCCGCTCGCCAGCCGGGCACCCTCGAGCCACTCCACGTTGCGGATCGAGCCCAGCGAGGCCACCACGACGTCGACCTCGAGCACGGTGCCGTCCGACAGGTGGGCCGCGCGGACCTTGCCGCCGGCGTCGCCTTCGAGCCGATCGACCGCCACGCCGGTGCGCAGATCGACCCCGGCCTCGATCTGCATTTGCGCGGCGATGTCACCGATCACCCCGCCCAGCGCACCGGTCAGCGGCGCCTTGCCCCGCTCGGCGACGGTCACCGGAAGGTCGAGATCGCGGCACACCGAGGCGATCTCCGATCCCACGAACCCCGAGCCGACGATGAGCACCCGGCGGGGCCGTGCCTTGAGCGCCGCGGCAAGCTTGGCCGCGTCGTCGCACGTGCGCACGCTGAACAGCCCCGCCAGAGCCGCCTCTTCGGGGTTGAACCAGGGGCGCGCCCTGGTGCCCGTGGCGATCAGCAGCCGGTCGTAGTCCACCTTCTCGCCGTTGGCGAGCAGCACCTGGCGGTTCGGCCGGTCCAGGCCCACCGCCGCGACACCCAGCCGCCATTGCGCGTTCACGGGTCGCAGGCGGGGGAGTTTCGTGTGGTCGGCGGGCACCCAGCCCCTCAAAACCTGCTTGGACAGTGGTGGCCGGTCGTAGGGTTCATGGGGTTCGTCGCCAATGATGGTAAGCGGTCCCTGAAACCCCTTCTCGCGCAGCGCTTCCGCCGCGCGCAAACCGGCCAGGGACGCGCCGACGATGACGATTCGGCCCTGGGCTCTGAAGGTGTCGACCAGCTGGCTGACCAACGACCGCGTGGTCATGGGGCGTGCCGGTCGGTCGGTGGGTCCACTTCGAGGATGATCGCCTGGACGGGGCAGGAAGCCGCGGCGCGCAACACCCGCTGTCGCTGGGAGTCGTCAGGATTGGGATCGTAGGCCAGCGCTTCTTCGCCGACGAGTTGCAGCACGTCGGGCGCCAGCGGGACGCATTGCGCATAGCCCTGGCACTTGTTGAGATCCACGACCAGCCGCATGTTCCGACCTTCCGCCCGGCGATTATCCCCTTAGCGGGCAGATTACTTCGCCGCGGTCGCCCGCTACAGGATTCGCGAGGATTCGCGCGCCCGGGGCGGTACGTCAGGCGCCCAGATTGCGGAATGCCGTGTCGAGTTCCTCGGCCTGCTCGGCCAGTTCGCGTTCCGAGAGCTGCGCACCGCCGGTGCGCTGCAGCACCTCCTGGCGCGTGGCGATCTGCAGGGCGCCGCGGTAATCCGGGCTTTCCAACTGCGCCGGCGAAACGACGTCGATGCGGCCCTCGATCGCGACCAGCGCGGCCTGCTCGTCCGGGCAGTCCAACAACCGCCGGATATCGTCGGCGTTCACGGTCGAAGAGAATCCGGCCATGTTAGTGCGCCCCAACCATTTTCATGACGAGTAGCACCGCCACCGCGAGGAACACCACGGCGAAGACGCACACGGCGATCACCGTGAGCATTGAGCTGGGGGTGAATCGCCGGGTCGCCGGTGGTTGATGCCCTACCACGCCCGAGGTCTGCGCCGCCGCGGGGGGAGTGGTCCCCGGCGCGGTGCCACCACCCGGCTCGAGCCCGGGCGTTCGTAGGGGGTCCGGATTGGGGGGTTGCGCGGTCATCGTCGGCACCGGTCCTTTCGTGGGCTTCCGGGCGGCAGCGGCGCTTTCCACCGAGCCGCATCGCCACTCGGTCCGTTGCGGCTGCATTCCCGCCCAGCACGCGCCCAAACGGACCGCCGCAAATCGCGCACCGGCGATCGCGTCGCCAATCGGCAGGGCGGTGCGGGGACGGGCGCCTACGCTTCGGCCTGCGGGGTGGGGCTTTGCGCAGATTCCCACTTCGACGCGAGCGCCCTCGTGACCGTGGTGCCCGCGGCCAGGTCGAGCTGGAAGGTCTCCCCGCCGTCACCTTCGAACGTGATGCGGTAGCCGCCGTCGGTGGCGTCTTTGAACACCACCTTGTAGGGCCGGTCACCAGAGCCGCGGTTCACGCTGATGATGTCGCCCGGGGCGACGTCGTCGATCGGGTCGTTACCGGAGACTTTGGACATACCGTCGACGGTAGCCGGTCAGGCTCCGCACGCCCCACACGCCGTCGGCCGTGATGCCGTCTCGGTTGCGATCGGTGACTTCCCTTGCAGCTGTTGATAATTCACCAACCGACGGCCTCATCGCGGCGCACCAGAAGCGGGTGACGCAGATCACACGCGTGTTTGATCGGCCGCATCGGTGGAACCACTGACCGTGACACCAACGAACGAACGCAATTCTTGGCTAACGCCGCAAGGAGACTTTCGATGAGCGAGCACAACAAAGCCGACGAAGCGCGACGGGGCCTGATCGATTCGGTCAAGGGCAAAGCCAAAGAGGTCTTCGGGGCCGTCACCGGCAACGAATCACTGACCGCCGAGGGGCAACTCGAACAGACCCAGGCGCACGAGCGCAAGGAAGCCAACGCCATGGAGGCCGTCGCCGAGGCCCAGGCCGAACGCGCGCAAGACGATGCGGCCCAGGCCAAGGCGGAAGGCGCCCGGCAGCGGGTCGCCGCCAACGCGCAAGCCGTCACGGCCGAGGAATCGATCGAAGCCCAAGCGGCGGCTTCCGAGCGCGCCGCCGAGCAGGCCGCGCGGCAGCGCGCGACCGCCGAGAAGACCCGGGCCGAGCTGGACGCGCAGCACGAGATGCAGCGGGCGAAGGCCGAGGAGCGGGCCGAAATCCGCGACGCGTCCGAGGACATCGTCGACGCCGCCGCCGAGCACCAGAGCTCCGTGCAGGTCGCCCGGAACGAGGAGTCGGAGGCCGACCGTCTTCGACGCCAGGCCCAGAACGTGACCAACGACGCCGACCTGCCCTGACGGCGGCCCACAGACAGGAGAAGTTGATGAAGATATCCGAAGTCCCGTTGGCCGTTCTGCGGTTTCACTACCAACTGGCCCGTTTCCCGTTGCAGGTCATCGAGGACCGGGTGGTCACCCGGATCCCCAGCGAGGCGTCCGCGCGCCTGATCTTCGAGCGCTCGCTTGGCCTGCTGGACACCACCGTCGGCAATGCGCTCGACGACCCGCAGCTCGTCGAGCGGGGGACCGCGCTCGTCCAGCGCAGCGACGCGCTGGGCCGCGCCGCCCAGCTGGACGCGAAGGCCGCGGCCCGCCGCGAGCAGGCCGACGCGAAGCTGCGGGGCGCCCGCGACCAGGCGATCGAAGACCGCCAGGAGGCTCAGGCGGCGACGCAACAGGAGATCAAAGAGGCGCGCACCACCGCCGAGCAACGCAAACGCGAAGCGGCGCAGGCGGCCAACCAGCAGAGCGCCGCGGCGAAGCGGCGCGCCGACGAGGCGGCTGACCGGCAAAAGCACACGGTCGAATCAGCCAAGCGCCAGGTGGAGACCCGGACCAAGGCGGCCGAGAAGGCCGCCGCCAAGGCCGCGGCCGCGGAAATCGACGAGGCCGAGGACAAGCTGGGCGACGCCGCCGAGAGGCGCTCCGAAGCGGACCGGGTCGCCCAACTGGCGGCCGCCGAGAAGCAACAGCGGCAGGACGACTGACGCGTCAGGCGCGCGGCGCCGCGGCCTGGTTGACCTTGTTGGCAGCGAACGTCGCCGCCTGGGCGGTCATTCCCGCGTCGATGTAGGAGACGTGCGCCATGATGTTGCCGCCCGGGGAGCAGATCGGATCGTCCGGGGCGCACAGGCTGATCACCTTGGACCCATAGGCCGGGCTGATGGTCGGTAGCGGTTGACCGCCCCACAGCATGGACGAAAACCCGCTGCTGGGCTCGCCGAAGAGGGCGACGGCGGCGACGTGATCGGCGACCGACGGCGGCATCGCGTTGGTCGCCAAGTCGATCACCGTCGAGCCCTGGGAGTATCCGCCGAGCACGATCCTCGAGTTCGGGCAGCTGGCGACGGTGTCTTGGATGTGAGTGCTCGCGTCGTTCGACCCGGCGTTCGCGCTGTTGTGGTAGTCGTCGTTGGCCGGGTAGTTGACCGCATAGACGTCGACGGACTTCCCGCCGAGCTGCGAGGTGAGCGAGTCCACGAAGGCCTGGCCGATGTTGCCCAGCCCGGGCTCCTGGTGGGTGCCGCGGGCGAAGACCACCGACACGTCGGCGCAGGCATCGGCGCCCGCGGTGGGCAGGGCCGACGGCCCCCAGAGCGGGCTGCTCAAGGCCGCCCACGTCGTCGCCACCGAAACACCCATAATGCGAGCAAGTCTGCGTGAACTCATGCCGAAATCCTGTCACATCACCGGCCACGCCCGTCCCGGCGGGCAGGTACCCGTGCGGGCACGGCCGAGTCGGCTTGCCGCACAGGTCAATCCGAGGTGGTTCGGATGCGGATGGGTCCGGCCCACTCAGCGTCGGGGTCGACGACGGCGCCGCGCTGCGTGATCTGGACGTCGCCCGCTTTGGCCAGGTCCCGGGCGACCTGCCGGGCGTCGGCCATCAACGCGCGCCAGTCGTCGCCGCCCACGGCCCGGGCGGCGTCCGACGGGCAGATGCTGCTGCGCCGGCCGCGATGCCCGGCCAGCGCACGGATCGCCGATTCCAGCCGCTGCCCGACCGGCCCGTCCCCGAGGGCGCGCGCGGCGTGGTCGGCCCCGCGCCCGCCGCCGTCAAGGACCCGCGCCAGCTCGGCCCGCAATCGCTCACCCGCCCGACCGGTCAAGGCCACCGCGCAACTAGCGGCCGCGCCACTGCGGCTTGCGCTTTTCGGCCCACGCCCGTAGCCCCTCGCCGACGTCCTCGGTCGCGCCGGCCACCTTGCGCATGGTCTCGCCGAAGCGGACCGACTCGATCCAGCCCATGTCCGCGGTTCGCCACGCCACCTCCTTGGTGGCCCGTTGGGCCAAGGGGGCCGCCTCGGTGAGCGTGCGGGCCCACGCCTTGGCCTCGGCCTGCAGCTGATCGGGTTCCACCAGCCGCCACACCAGACCGACCTCCTTTGCCCGCTCGGCGCTCATCGGCTTGCCGGTCAGGAGCAGCTCCATAGCGTTCGCCCAGCCCACCCGCTGCGGAAGCCGGATGGCCCCGACGATGGTCGGCACCCCGATCGCGACCTCGGGAAAGCAGAACGTGGCCTCGGTGCTGGCGATGACGAAATCGCAGAACAGTACCCCGGTCACCCCGTAACCGATGCAGGGCCCGTGCACGGCGGCGATGGTCGGCTTGAACAGCTCCATCCCGGATTCGAAGGAGTTGATCGTCGGCTTCTCCCAGAACGTGCCGCCGAAGGTGCCGACCGAGCCCTCGCCGTCCTTGAGGTCACCGCCGGCGCAGAAGACGCTGCCGTTGGCCGTCAGGATCCCGACCCAAGCGTCCAGGTCGTCGCGGAAACGATCCCAGGCCGCGTTCAGATCGTGGCGCAGGGCGCCGTTGATGGCGTTGCGAGCCTCGGGGCGGTTGAGGGTGATGGTGGCGACGTGGTCGTCCAGCTCATAGGTGACGAGGCTCATGGGTTCACCCTAGGGCGGCGGACGTCGTCGACGGCACGCCTATCCTGGCCAAAGTGCCCGAACTGTCCGTCGCGGATCTGCGCAGCCGCCTTGACGGTCTGACCATCCGCGAGGCGTCCCGCCTCGGCAGGCGCCTGAAAAACCTCCGCGGCGCGAAACCCGACCAACTGCGCCAGCTCGCGGAGCAGATCGCGAGGGCCGAAGCGCTCGTCGCCGCGCGGCACGCCGCCGTGCCGGCCATCGCCTACCCCGACCTGCCGGTCAGCGAGCGGCGCCAGGAGATCGCCGACGCCGTGCGGGCCAACCAGGTCGTCGTCGTCGCCGGCGAAACCGGTTCGGGGAAAACCACCCAACTGCCCAAGATCTGTCTCGACGCCGGCCGGGGCGTCCGCGGAACCATCGGGCACACCCAGCCCCGGCGGCTGGCCGCACGCACGGTCGCCCAGCGCATCGCCGACGAATTGGGTGGCCCCCTCGGCGAAACCGTCGGCTACAGTGTCCGTTTCACCGATCAGGTCAGCGACCGCACGCTGATCAAGCTGATGACCGACGGCATCCTGCTCGCCGAGATTCAGCGCGACCGCCGCCTGCTGCGCTACGACACGCTGATCCTCGACGAGGCGCACGAGCGCAGCCTGAACATCGACTTCTTGCTGGGCTACCTGCGCGAACTGCTGCCGCGGCGCCCCGAGCTGAAGGTGATCATCACCTCGGCAACCATCGAGCCGCAACGATTCTCGGACCACTTCGGCGGCGCGCCGATCATCGAGGTGTCCGGGCGGACGTACCCGGTGCAGATCCGCTACCGGCCGTTGGAACTTCCCGTCGTGAGCGGTGCCGAGGACGACCCCGACGACCCCGACCACGAGATCGTCCGCACCGAAACCCGCGACGAGGTCGAGGCGATCGTCGACGCGATCGCAGAACTCGAGGCCGAGCCGCCCGGGGACGTGCTGGTGTTCCTCTCCGGGGAACGCGAAATCCGGGACACCGCAGAGGCTTTGAATTTCTTGACGGCCGGCCCAGGCTACACCGAGGTGCTTCCGCTGTACGCCCGGTTGCCGACCGCCGAGCAGCAGAAGGTGTTCGCACCGCACACCGGGCGCCGGGTGGTGCTGGCGACGAACGTCGCCGAGACGTCGCTGACGGTGCCCGGCATTCGCTACGTCGTCGACCCCGGCAACGCCCGCATCTCGCGCTACAGCCGCCGTTTGAAGGTGCAGCGGTTGCCGATCGAACCGATCTCGCAGGCGTCCGCCGCGCAACGCGCGGGCCGCTGCGGCCGGGTCGCCGCCGGGGTGTGCATTCGCCTGTACTCCGAGCAGGATTTCGCGGCCCGCCCGCGCTACACCGAGCCCGAGATCCTGCGGACCAACCTCGCCGCCGTGCTGTTGCAGATGGCGGCGCTGCGGCTGGGCGAGGTAGAGAACTTCCCATTCCTCGACCCGCCGGACCGGCGCAGCATCCGCGACGGGGTGCAGTTGCTGCAGGAGCTGGGGGCGTTCGATGCCCACGGGGCGATCACCGAGCTCGGCCGCCGCCTGGCGCGGCTGCCGGTCGACCCCCGGCTGGGCCGGATGATCCTGGCAGCCGAAACCCAGGGCTGCGTGCGGGAGGTCCTGGTGCTGGCCGCGGCGCTGACCATCCACGACCCGCGGGAACGGCCGGCCGACCGCGAGGAGGCCGCTCGTCAGAAGCACGCCCGATTCGCCGACGAGAACTCCGACTTCCTGTCGTATCTCAACCTCTGGCGCTACCTGCGGGAGCAACGCAACAGGCTGTCGGGCAACGGCTTTCGGCGGATGTGCCGGGAGGAGTTCCTGCACTATCTGCGCATCCGCGAGTGGCAGGACCTGGTCGGGCAGCTGCGCAGCATCGCGCGCGACCTGGGCGCGATCGAGTCCGACGAACCGGCCGATCCGGCCCGCGTGCACGCGGCGCTGCTGGCTGGGTTGCTGTCGCATGTGGGCATGCGCCGCGAGGACGGCCGCGAGTATCTGGGCGCCCGTAACTCCCGCTTCGTGCTGGCGCCGGGCTCGGTGCTGACCAAGCGGCCGCCGCGGTGGGTGGTCGTGGCCGAGCTGGTCGAAACCAGCCGCCTGTTCGGGCGCACCGCCGCGCGTATCCAGCCGGAGGTTGTCGAACGGGTCGCGGGCGACCTGGTGCAGCGCACCCATAGCGAACCGCATTGGGACGCCAAGCCCGGCGAGGTGATGGCCTACGAGCGGGTGACGCTGTACGGGCTGCCACTGGTGGCGCGCCGCCGCGTCGGATACGCCGGGGTGGAGCCGGCGGTGGCGCGCGAACTGTTCATCCGACACGCGCTGGTGGAGGGAGACTGGCAGACCCGCCATCACTTCTTCCGCGACAACGCGCGGCTGCGGGCAGAGCTCGAGGAACTTCAGGAGCGGGCCCGCCGCCGCGACCTGCTCGTCGGCGACGACGAGGTGTACGCGTTCTACGACGCGCGCATCCCCGGAGATGTCGTCTCCGCGCGGCACTTCGACGCGTGGTGGCGCAAGCAGCGGCACAAGACCCCGCAACTGCTGACGTTCACCCGCGACGACCTGTTGCGCACCGGCGACACAGCCGACGCCGAGCGGCCGACGGCCTGGCACTCCGGCGATGTCACCCTGCCCCTGACCTACCGGTTCGAGCCGGGCGCCGCCGACGACGGTGTCACGGTGCATGTGCCGATCGACGTGCTCGCGCGGCTGGGTGGCGACGAGTTCGCCTGGCAGGTGCCGGCGCTGCGCGAGGAGCTGGTGACCGCCCTCATCCGCTCACTGCCAAAGGACTTGCGCCGCAACTTCGTTCCCGCCCCCGACGCCGCCCGCGCCGTGCTGGGTGGGATCGATCCGGCGGGTGAGCCGCTGCTGCCGGCGCTGCAGCGCGAATTGCGCCGTCGCAGCGGCATATTGGTGCCCGTCGACGCCTTCGACCTGGAGAAGCTGCCGGCGCATCTGCGGGTGACCTTCGCGGTCGAATCCGGCGACGGCACCGAGGTCGCGCGCGGCAAGGACCTGGCGGCGATCCAGCAACGGCTGGCCGGCCCGGCTCGCCGGGCCGTCGCGCAGGCGGTCGCCGCCGAACTGGAGCGGACGGGCCTGCGTGCCTGGCCCGACGAGCTGGACGCGCTGCCGCGCACCGTCGAGCGGACGGTCGACGGACGCGCGGTGCGCGGCTTTCCCGGTCTCGTCGACGCGGGCGGCGCGGTCGACCTTCGGGTGTTTGCGACGTCGGAAGAGCGGGACGCCCTGTCGGGGCCCGGCATTCGCCGATTGGTGCGGCTGAGCGTGGCGTCACCGGTCAAATCGATTGAGCGACAACTGAGCCCACGTTCGCGGCTGGCGCTCGGCGCCAACCCCGACGGCTCCCTGACCGCGCTGCTCGAAGACTGCGCCGACGCCGCGACCGACGCGTTGATGACCGGACCCGTGTGGACCCGCGACGAGTTCAGGGCGTTGTGCGACCGGGTCGGCAAGGCGTTGGTGTCGACGACCGTCGACATCGTGGGCCGCGTGGAGCGGGTGCTGGCCGCGGCGCAGCAGGTGCACCTGCTGCTACCGGGACAGCCGCCGCCCGCGCAGGCCGACGCGATCGCCGACATCCGCGCCCAGCTGGAGCGGCTTTTGCCGCCGGGGTTCGTCACCGTCACCGGGCGCCCGCGCCTGGCCGACCTCACCCGCTACCTGACCGCCATCCGGCAGCGCCTTGACCGGCTTCCGCACGCGATAGCGGCCGACCGCGACCGGATGCAGCGGGTCCACGCGGTGCAGCGGGCCTACGACGAACTGGCGGCCACGCCGCCACCGGCGGCGAACGACATCCGCGACATCGCCTGGCAGATCGAGGAATTGCGGGTGAGCCTGTGGGCCCAGCAATTGGGCACCCCACGGCCGGTGAGCGAACAGCGGATCTACCGCGCCATCGACGCGCTGCGGGACCGCTAAGCGAATTATTGCCCTCCCACTCTCAACCTATAGCGCACCGGGGGGCTTGCCGCAAGGGCGGGGTGATGCCGCACAATCGCTGGCCGAAGCCGATTTTCGCACTTGTCTGGGGGTTGAAGAGTTGTCAAGCAGGAACGTCGACCATGCGGTGCTGGTTGCAGGAGGGGGCCCGACCGGGCTGATGCTGGCCGGTGAACTGGCCTTGGCGGGCGCCGACGTGGCCGTCGTCGAACGGCGCGTCGACCAAGGCCTGGTCGGCGCCCGCGCGGGGGGTCTGCACGCGCGCACCATCGAGGTCCTGGATCAGCGCGGCATCGCCGACCGGTTTCTCGCCCGGGGCCAGGTCGCCCAGGTCGCCGGGTTCTCGCAGATCCGTCTGGACATCAGCGACTTTCCCACCCGGCACCCCTACGGTCTGGCGTTGTGGCAGAACGAGATCGAGCGCATACTCGCCGACTGGGTGAGCGAGCTCGGGGTGCGGTTCTATCGCGGACATGAGGTGACGGGCGTCGCCCAATCCGGCGCAGGCGTGGACGTCGCGTTGTCCGATGGCCGCTCGCTGCGTGCGGGATACCTCGTCGGCTGCGACGGCGGGCGCAGCGTGGTCCGCAAAGCCGCCGGCATCGATTTCCCCGGATGGGAGCCCACCACCAGCTACCTGCTGGCCGAGGTCGAAATGGATTTAGGGGCAGGCGATTCCCCGAGGTGGGGAATCCACCACGACGCGCTCGGCGTGCATTCCCTGGCCGCCCCCGAGGACGGCGGGGCTGTGCGCGTCATGGTCACCGAGCGCAGCCTCGGTCGCAGCAGCGAACCCACGCTGCGCGAGCTGCGTGCGGCGCTTGTCGCCGTCTACGGAACCGACTACGGGATTCACAGTCCCGCTTGGCTTTCCAGGTTCACCGACACGGCGCGGCAGGCCGCGGCCTACCGCGATGGGCGCATCCTGCTGGCCGGTGACGCCGCCCATGTCCATCACCCGGTGGGCGGACAGGGTCTGAACACGGGTGTTCAGGACGCGGTCAACCTGGGATGGAAGCTGGGTCAGGTGGTCAACGGGCTCTCGCCCGACGGCCTGCTCGACACCTATCACACCGAGCGCCACCCGGTCGCCGCGCGCGTGCTGCGCAACGCCGTCGCGCAGATGGCGCTGCTCCGCCCGGACGACCGCACCAAGGCCCTGCGCGACACCGTGTCCGACCTGCTGGCCATGGAGGAACCGCGCAAGCGGTTCGCCGCGATGATGTCGGGTCTGGACATCCGCTACGACCTGGGCGACGGGCACCCGCTGCTCGGACGCCGCATGCCCGACCTCGACCTGGTGACCGCCGACGGCCCGCGGCGCGTCTACGTGCTCCTGCACCAGGCCCGCCCGGTGCTGCTCAACCTCGGCGAACCGGGTCGATTCGACATCACGCCCTGGGCACAGCGGCTCGCGCTGATCGACGCGAAATGTGCCGGTGGCTGGGAACTTCCGGCTGTTGGTGCGGTCGCGGCCCCCGATGCCGTGTTGATCCGGCCGGACGGACATGTGGCCTGGGTGGAAGATTCCGGCGACTCCGGCCTTCGCAGCGCCCTCACCGCGTGGTTCGGCGCTTAACTCCTAGTCGGGCGGTTCGTCGCCGGTGCCGCGGGTGGGGGTGCGTTCCCGGTCGCTGGGCTTGCCGGCCACCCCTTCGGCCTCCCGGTCGTCGGCGACCTTTTCCTCGAGCTGGTCGACGATGTCCTCCAGCTCCTGAGAGTGCCCGCGTAGGTCTTTGTCGGGATTCGTCATATCGCTTTCCATCGACTCTGGTTGGGTACCGCCCCGTCGGTACCCAGTACCCCGTCAGCCGCGCGATAACCGAAATCGTTGGTTGGTGGCGGCAAAGGGCCACGTTGTCCGAGCTAGACGTGACGGACGCGACATTGCGCCGCGTCGGTGGAAGTATCGCAAGAGTGGCAGACAAGAAACCGCAGACCATCTCTTACCCGGCGCCGGATCAACGGCGGCGCCGCCACGACACCGACCCGCTGGACCCCCATGTCATCGTCCTGTTCGGCGCGACGGGAGATCTGGCGAAACGCAAGTTGCTCCCCGGGCTGGCGTACCTGGACCAGTCCGAACTCGCGCCCGACATCCAGATCGTCGCGACGTCGCTGGAAGACCTGAGTGACGACGACTTCCGCGAGATTGCCAAGGACGCGATCGATTCGTTCGGCAGCCACAAGCTCACGTCCGAGCAGTGGGCCAACTTCGCCAAGATCATCACCTACGTTCCGCAGGGCGATGGACCGGAGGCGCTGGCCGAGGCGGTTTCCGAAGCCGAAGCCAACCTGGGTCCCAACGTCAGGCGGTTGCATTACCTGTCGGTGCCGCCGAAGGCCGCGCGCGAAGTCATCACCATGCTGCGGGACGCCAAGCTCGTCGAGCGCTCGCGCGTGGTGATGGAGAAGCCGTTCGGAACCGACCTGGCCAGCGCGGTGGCGCTCAACGACTTCGTGCACGAAACCTTCGAGGAATCCCAGATTTTCCGCATCGACCACTTCCTGGGCAAGGAGGCCGCGCAGAACATCCTGGCGTTCCGCTTCGCCAACGGCCTGTTCGAGCCGATCTGGAACCGCAACTTCATCGACCACATTCAGATCGACATCCCCGAAGCGCTGGGCCTGGATGAGCGGGCGAACTTCTACGAGGAAACCGGCGCCTATAAGGACATGGTGGTGACCCACCTGTTCCAGGTGATGGCGTTCGTCGTCATGGAGCCACCGACGGCGCTCGAGCCCTTCGCGATCAGTGAAGAAAAGAACAAGGTGTTCCGGTCGATGCTGCCGGTGAAGCCCTCGAACGTGGTGCGCGGACAGTACATCGGCTACCGCGACGAGAAGGGCGTGGCGAAGGATTCCGACACCGAGACGTTCATCGCTCTCAAGGTCGGCATCGACAACTGGCGGTGGGCGGGCGTGCCCATCTACCTTCGCACCGGCAAGAAGATGGCCGAGGGCATCCGCATCATCTCGATCGCCTTCAAAGAGGCCCCGCGGACGATGTTTCCGCCCGGCTCGGGGGTGGGCACCCAGGGGCCCGACCACCTCACCTTCGACCTCGCCGACAACTCGAAAGTCTCGTTGTCCTTCTACGGCAAGCGGCCCGGACCGGGCATGAAGCTGGACAAGCTGTCCATGCAGTTCTCCTCGCAGGAGATCGACACCGTGGTGGACGTGCTGGAGGCGTACGAGCGGCTCATCCTCGATGCGATGCGCGGCGATCACACCCTGTTCAACACCGCGGAGGGCATCGAATCGCTATGGGAGCGTTCGCAGGACCTGCTCGACGACCCGCCGCCGGCGAAGCTGTATCAGCCGGGCACCTGGGGACCCAACGCCATTCATCAGTTGATCGCCCCCAACGCGTGGCGGTTGCCGTTCGAGCGGGAGTGGCGCGAGGCCAAACCCAACGACGGCTGAGGGCGCGCTCAGCCGAGTTTGGCGCTGACGTAGGTGATGGCGTGCCGGAACTGCCGAAGAATCTCGTTGTCGGGGACGACGAAGCCGTAATCGGCGTATAGCTCCTCGGTGGGGTAGCGGGTGACGGCCCACCCGGTGGCGGCCAGGTGCTCTCCGGCTATCTGGCGTTCCCCCTGCCACACCAGTTCGGCGACATCGATGTCGAGTCCGTGCTTGCGCCACGCCGTGCGCATCGCCCGCGCGCGCTCGTCGCTGAACACGCCCATGTCGGTGATGTTCTCGGTGGCCAGCCGGCTGCCCGGCGCGCTGAGCGCGGTAATGCTGTCCAGCAGCCGGTCCTGGGCCTGCGGCGGCAGGTAGGGCAACAGGCCTTCGGCGATCCACGCGGTGGGCGCTGCGGTATCAAAGCCCTTGTCCCGCAATGCGGTTGGCCAATCCTCACGCAGGTCTATGCCCACGGTCCGGCGTTCGGCGGTCGGTTCGGCACCCATCCGGGCCAGTGTGTCGCCCTTGAAGGCGATGACCTCGGGCTGATCCACCTCGTAAACCACCGTGCCCGCGGTCCAGTCCAACCGGTAGGCCCGGGCGTCAAGGCCGGCGGCCAAGATGACAGCCTGGCGGATCCCGGTGCTGGTCGCGGACGTGAGGAAGTCGTCGAAAAACTTGGTGCGCACGGCGATCTGCTCGCGGCGTTGCTGCAGGGTCAGGGGCATGTCGTCGCTGTCGAGCGGGATCTGGCCGTCCAGCATGCGGACGAAGAAGGGGTGCCCGACCGCGCGAACCAACGGCTCGGCGAACCGGTCATCGAGCAGCGGGTCCGGCCCGCGGGAGGCCAGCGCTCGGGACGCGGCGACCATGGTCGCGGTCGCCCCCACGCTGGACGCCAAATCCCAGCTGTCGCCCTCGGTGCGCGCAGAACCAAGTGATGACACTTTCTCGCTCCCTCCTGTGTCGCCGCCGATCGCCTGCGCGACCACACCGCCAAGACCGAAGGGTACTTTCTGCCTATGCCGCGCACCGCGCGCCCGCTCTGCTAGACGACAGGAAGCGATTCACTTGGCACCGACCCTGCGCCCGCGACGCTCCGCCCTCTACCTGCCAGGCAACAAGCCGCGAGCGTTGGAGAAGGGAAAGTCGTTGCCCGCGGACGTGGTGATTCTCGACCTCGAGGATGCGGTCGGGCCCGACGCCAAAGCCGACGCCAGGGCCGCCGTCTGCGACGCGATCGCGGCGGATGGCTACCGGCCCCGCGAGGTCGTGGTGCGCATCAACGGACTGGACACCGAGTGGCACGACGCGGACTTGGCGGCGGTGGCCGGTTCGGCCGCCCACGGAGTGTTGGTCCCGAAAGTCGAGTCGGGCGAGCAGGTTCGGGCCCTGGCCGCCGCGCTCGACGGGCTCGGCGCGCCGGAGTCGTTGCGGGTGTGGGTGATGATCGAAACGCCGAGGTCCTTCCTGAGGGCCGAGGAGATCGCCTCGGCCAGTGACCGGTTGGCCGCGTTGGTGGTCGGCACCAACGACCTGGTGAACGACCTGCACGGTTTACACGTGCCTGGCCGAGCGCCGGTGCTGGCCGCGTTGTCGTTGGCGGTGCTGGGGGCCAGGGCAGCCGGCAAGGTGATCCTGGACGGGGTCTTCAACGACATCACGGACGAAGACGCCTTCCAGGCGGAAGCGCGGCAGGGCCGCGAAATGGGTTTCGACGGCAAGACTTTGATCCATCCGTCCCAGATCGGCCCGGCCAACGACCTGTTCGGTCCGTCGCAGCAAGACGTCGCCGACGCCCGCAAGGTGGTCGCGGCCTACGAAGAGGCCCGTGCCGCGGGGACCAGCGTCATCACGGTGGACGGTCGCATGATCGAAAGCCTGCACGTCCGCAACGCGGAACGGATCCTCGCCCTCGCGGATCTCATCGCGGAATTGGCGTCCGCCTCCTAGGCGATGTGGCTCACTGCTTGTCGACTCGGTTGGCGATCTGACCGGCGAGCTTGACGGCGGAGTCCGTCGGGTCCTTGCGGAGCGCGCTGACATCGATCGCGACGTTGTTGCGCACCGTCAGCGCCCGCTGGGCGGTAATCGTGAGCAGCACGTTGCCGTTGTCGCGCATCGTCATGGTCAGGGTGGTGCTCAACGTTCCGTTGGAGTTGGTGACCGGTCCCACCTGCCAACCCGTCTCGGGGGTGTCCTGCCCGGCCGGCGTGGTGAATTGCCGGTTGGCGCAGGCGGGCCAGCGCTGGGCCGACTGGGCGAAGAAGGCGCCGGCCTCCTTCGCGGTCGGGAACAACACCAGCACCTGTTCGACCTCGGGGTCCGGTTCGTTCGAGTTGGGGGGCAGGGAAGCGACCTCGTCGTCACCGCTGACCGCGGTATAGCCGCTGCCGGCATACACGGGAGCCTGCCCCGGGCCGAACGCGTAGACGCAGTCGTCGGGGAATTTCCAGCCCGCGGGCCACGGCTGCTTGGCGGCGTCGTCCTTGAGCTTGTCGCTCTTCTCCTTGCTCTTCGATCCGGTCACGCCCAGCGCGGCGTCGAGGTCGGCCGAGCTGAGCAGCAAGCCCGACAGGGCGGCCTGCGCGACCGGGGGCGCCGTCGAGGTCGTCGACGAGCCGGAGCCGCTTTCTTTGCCGCCCCCGCATGCGGCGACTAGGACGGCGATGGAGGCGACGGCGACTGGTAATTGGCGCATGTTGCTCACCCTTCGTGATTGCATCCGCTGCCGGAAGCCGGACGGAAGCATAACCGCTGTGGCAGCAAATCGCGCGGTTCACCGCGAAGTTTTGCAGCAACCGTCGGGTGAGCCGCGCGGTTGGGGGAAGCCGGCGACTCGCCGAGTGGCCCACGACACCCGTGCGATGCGCGGCAATCGTGAAACATTCGCAGATCAAGGGTTTCCCAGGGCAACAAAAGCGGGCGGTACGCGACCGCGAACAGAGCCGCCGCACGCCGCTCGCTGCGGATTCGGACTGTTCGCACGGCGGCGCGAGGCAAGTTGCCGATAAGGTGCATGCAGCAAACACCACCTGAAGAAGCAGAGGAGCTTCCGATGAGGCTAGACCGAATCACTAGTGCAGGGATCGTCGCCATCGCGATCGTCACGGCGGGTTGCTCGAACGGCGCCTCGTCCTCGGATTCATCGTCCAGCCCGTCGCCGACCTCGAGTTCGCAGTCCCCACCGCCGCCGTCGACGACGACGCCGTCGCCGTCCGCCGCGCAAGGCGGTCCGTTGGATCAGTCCACCTGCCTGGACATTTCGTTCGCCAAAGACAACTTGATGGTGGCCAATAACCCCGAGAAGGCGCGCAAGTACGCGGACACGCTGGAGAAGTACGGCCCGCCCGACAACGTGAAGGCCGCGATCGAGCACTTCGTCACCACCGGCGGTGCGCGGCCCGACGATCCCGACCTGAACGCCAACAGGGACCAGATCACCGGTTGGATCAAGCAGGTCTGCCCCAACGTGAATCCCTGAGCACGCGGGCATTTGGCCCGGGCGGGTGGATCAACGGTGGCCACGCGGTAGGTTGGTCCGGTCCCGGGTGATTCGAGAGGAGGGACCGTGCGCACAAGCGCGGCCATGTCCGAAGCCGACCGCACATGGATGGTCGACACGCTGCTCGCGCTGCTCCAAACGCCGAGTCCGGCGGGGCGGACGGACGCGGTGATGCAGCTCATCGGCGACATCTTCGATGGCTTCGGCGTGCCGTTCGAGCTGACTCGGCGCGGGGCGCTGACCGCCGAACTCCCCGGAAAGTCGGCGGCCATCGACCGCGCGATCGTGGTGCACGCCGACACGATCGGTTGCATGGTGCGCCGGCTCAAGGACAACGGCCGCCTCGAGGTGATTCCGGTCGGCACCTTCTCGGCGCGGTTCGCCGCCGGCGCCCGCGTGCGCATCTTCTCCGACGACCCCGACGAATTCATCACGGGCACCGTCCTGCCGCTGAAGGCGAGCGGGCACGCATTCGGCGACGAGATCGACCTGCAGCCCACCGACTGGGAACACGTCGAGGTCCGAGTCGACCGCAAGGTGTCCTCGCGGGAGGACCTGATCCGCCTCGGCCTACAGGTCGGCGACTTCGTCGCGTTCATCGCCAGCCCGGAACTCACCGCGGACGGCTACATCGTCTCCCGGCACCTTGATGGGAAGGCCGGCGTCGCAATCGCGCTCGCGCTCGCCAAGAACTTCGCCGAGCAGAAAATCGTGCTGCCGCACCGCACCATGGTCATGATCACCATCACTGAGGAGGTTGGCCACGGCGCCAGCCACGGATTGCCCGCCGACGTCGCGGAGTTGGTCTCGGTGGACAACGCGGTGTGCGCACCGGGCCAGCACTCCATCGAGGACGGCGTGACCATCCCGATGGCCGATCTGCACGGGCCGTTCGACTACCACCTGACCCGGAAGCTGTGCAAGCTCGCCGAGGAGCAGGGCGTCCCGTGCGCGCGAGATGTGTTCCGGTTCTACCGCTCCGACGCCGCCGCAGCGATCGAGGCGGGGGCGGGAACACGCGCAGCGCTTGTCGGGTTCGGGCTCGACGGCAGCCACGGCTGGGAGCGCACCCACCTGGATTCGCTGCAGGCGGCGTACTGCCTGCTGCACGCCTGGCTGCAGACTCCGCTGACGTTCGCCAAATGGGATGCCAAGCCGTCGGGCAAGCTGCGGGACTTCCCGTCGTCCAAGCAGCCCGCGCCCAGCGAGCGGTGGGTGCCTTTGGCCCGTGGGGAACACGATTCGCCCGGCGAGGCCTCGCCGGGTTCGGTCTGGCCGCCGTCGGAGGGTCCGCAGTCCTGAGCGGCTAACGCCTACCGGCCGCCGCGGGGCATCCGGTCTGCGCGCCAGCACCGGGACTTCATCGGGACGTCGATCGCTTCCGCACCGGAAAAGCGCTCGGTCAACGCGGCGCGGGCATTGGCCAGGCGCGCGGCGCGCTCGTCCGGGGACGCGATGATCACCCTGCTGTACGTGCCGACCATCGCGACGACATCGTCGATGGTCATGGCCCGCACAAACGTGAACGTCTCGCGGGAAACGTTGTGGAATATCTGCGGGTCGGGAAGCACGACGTTCTCGTGGCGCCGGCGGAAGCGGTCGGGGGATTCCGCATCGGGCGTGTCTTCGCCCGGAAGCAGGTCCAGTTCGCGGACCCAATCCACCTCACGGTCTCGACTGGTCCAAATCAGGCCGAACCGCCCGTTGTCGCGCAGCACCCGGCCGATCTCGGGGACGGCGCGCTCAGGGTCCATCCAGTGCCAGGCGGAGGAGACGAACACCGCGTCGACGGCCGCGTCCTCGAGCGGGATCGACTCACCCGTGCCCTCGACGGCCCGCACCTCGGGCGACCGCTTGGTGAGCACCGCACGCATGCGCGCGTCGGGTTCCACGGCGATCACCTCGGTCGCCCTGCCGAGCAGCGCCCGGGTGAACAGCCCGGTGCCCGCACCCAGGTCGACTGCCACCTCGCACCGGGTCGGCAGCAGCCAATCCACCGCGTCTTGCGGAGGCCTCGGGCGGAAACCGTCGTAGTCCTCCGCAATCGAGCCGAAGGACAGCGCGCGTTCGTGGCGATCGGTCATATCCGCCAAGGTAATCCGGTTCGCTGGGCAAGACGTGAGAAAGGGTTGTGCCTCACCACAGCGCGCTGTGATTGACCAGCGCATCGGCCATCAGCCCGATTCCGAAGACCAGGAAAAGCAGCCGCACGGATATCGGGCCGTAGCGGGTGAGGGCGCGGACCAGCCGACGCTGAATGCGCTTGGCTCGCATGGTCTTCCTCATCGAGAGGGCAAGGATCAGTAGCGGCGGGGAAAGCGCGATAGTCCAATAGACGACGATGACCAATGGCCACAGCGGCGGCCGCGGATGCAGGGCGGCGAGCATGGCCAAGCCGGTGAGATAGGGAATCGCCGTGGGCGCCTGGCCGCTACCGACCGCCAGCCCGAGGAAACCAAGCAGCCAGGGACGCTCGCGCATCGCCGCCAATGCCCAACCGGGAGCCGCTGATTGGGCGGTCAACGGAAAGTAGGCCAGGCAGGTCAGCACCAGGCCGAGCACCAGCTCGCCCCAGAAACGGATGGCCGGTGTCACGTGAAACCCGACGACATGGGTCAAGAAGCTGAGACCCAGCACGGT
Source organism: Mycobacterium sp. E2989 (assembly GCF_001667595.1). Classification (NCBI taxonomy): domain Bacteria; kingdom Bacillati; phylum Actinomycetota; class Actinomycetes; order Mycobacteriales; family Mycobacteriaceae; genus Mycobacterium; species Mycobacterium sp. E2989. Next base: position 52,882 of record NZ_LZJX01000043.1, read on the forward strand.
GCAAAGCCCGAAGGTGGTCGTCACGGCGAACACGCCCGCGACGTAGCTCAGCGCGCCCGGAATCGGTGATCGCCGGCTCAACCGGCTGTCGAAGATGACCGCGGATACCACGCCCACATTGAGCACGTTCAACGAATCGAGCAACGCCAGGCCGGCAAGCGCCACCAAAAGAGCACCCACGCGCCCCGACCCCGCCTACCGCGTGAACTCGCCGAGAGTGGACGTGGATGCGGCGACCATGCTGCAGACAATACGAGGCGGAACGTGGCGTGTCTGTTCGAGGCGTCGACGTGTCCCGCGGAGCGCATCACCGCGGCGGCTCGTATCGGTTTCGATCCGGTCACAGGGCATGGGGCACCGCGGGTTTCGTTGTCGCCCGTTTGACAATGCGGACATGAGGCAGACGCGGGAGCCCGGCGATGGCGCGTGAGATGTCCCGCCAGACGTTCCTGCGGGGCGCCGCCGGAGCCTTGGCCGCCGGCACCGTGTTCGGCTCGGCCCGGGCCACCGCCGCCCCCAACCCCACCGGCTGGGAGGGGCTGTCCACCGCGATCGGCGGGCAGGTGCTGCTGCCCGACAACGGCGGTTACGGTTCGGCCAAGCAGGTGTTCAACACCAACTTCAACGGCTCGACGCCCGCCGCGATCGTCACCCCGACGTCGCCCGCGGACGTGCAGAAGGCCATGGCGTTCGCCGCCGCCCACAACCTGAAGGTGGCGCCGCGCAGCGGCGGGCACTCCTACATCGGCGCCTCGACCGCGAACGGCGTCATGGTGCTCGACCTCCGCCAGCTGCCGGGGGGCATCAATTACGACGCCGCCACCGGAAACATCACCGTGGCGCCCGCGACCAGCTTGTATGCGATGCATCAGACGCTGGCCGGCGCGGGCCGGGGCATCCCGACGGGCACCTGCCCGTCGGTCGGCGCGTCAGGGCACGCGCTGGGCGGGGGATTGGGCGCCAACTCCCGCCACGCGGGCCTGCTCTGTGACCAACTGGTGTCGGCTTCGGTCGTGCTGCCCGGCGGGCAGGCGGTGACCGCCTCCAACGCCAGCAACCCGGACCTGTTCTGGGCGTTGCGCGGTGGCGGCGGCGGAAACTTCGGCGTGACCACCTCGCTGACCTTCGCCACGTTCCCGACCACCGATCTCGACGTGGTGAACCTCAATTTCCCGCCGGAGGCGTTGGCGCAGGTGTTGGTTGGCTGGCAGAACTGGTTGCGTACCGCCGACCGGAACAGCTGGGCGTTGGCGGACGCCACCGTGGAGCCGATGGGAACGCACTGCCGCATCATGGCCACCTGCCCGGTCGGGTCGGGCGCCAGCGTCGGGGCCAACATCACCAAAGCCGTTGGCGTGCAACCGACGGGGACCGAGAACCACACGTTCAACTACCTGGACCTGGTGCGGTATCTGGCCGTGGGGAACCTCAACCCGGCACCGCTCGGATACGTCGGCGGGTCCGACGTGCTGCCGGTCGTCGACGCGGCCACCGCGCAGGGGATCGCCCAGGCCGTCAACGCCTTTCCCCGTGGAGCGGGCCGCATGCTGGCGATCATGCATGCGCTCGACGGCGCCCTCGCCGATGTGGCGCCGGGGGCGACCGCCTTCCCGTGGCGCCGGCAGTATGCGTTGGTGCAGTGGTACGTGGAGACCGGTGACGCGGGGGCGGCGACGAACTGGCTCAACACCGCGCACCAGGCCGTGCAAGGCCACTCGGTGGGGGGATACGTGAACTACATCGAGGCGAACCAACCCGCCTCGAGGTATTTCAGCTCGAACCTGTCGCGGCTGGCCGCCGTGCGGCAGAAGTACGATCCCAGCCGAACCATGTTCTCGGGGCTGAATCTTTGAGATTGCCGACGGGCCCTCGAGCGCGCTAGCCGACGGCGAGTTCGTCGAGTAACGCACGATTGAAGCCGAAGGCCAATTTGACCTCGTCGACTATCCGCTCGATGTCGTCCGCGCCGGTGGGCAGCGCATCGATCCGCGCCCGGTAGGCGTCCTTGTACGGCTTGGGCCGCACCGGAAATTCGTAGAACGCGAGCCCGGCGCCGCGAAGGTCAAACGTGCGATCGAGCGCCTTGCGGATGATCCGCCCGCCGGACAGGTCGCCGAGATAGCGCGTGTAGTGGTGGGCCAGCAGCGCGCCACCCCACGTCAGGGCGGCGATCCGGTCCCGGTATGCCGTGGCCGCGGGTGAGTCGACCTCCCGCGGGGCGCCGGGCCGCCAGTGCTCCAGGTCGGCGTCGATGGCCGCCGAACGCTGCAAAGTCGGGTCGTACACGGCGGCGACCATGGGATCCTCGCGGCGGGCCCGGATGGCGTCCTCGAGCGCGGCGTAGACCACACGCAGGCGCAGCAAGTATTCGGAGTAGCCGCGAGCGGTGACGCGGCCGGCGAGTAGTTCGGCGACGAATGCGCTCTGTTCGGCGGCGGTGTGCTCCGCCGCCGACCCCGCCTTCATCGCGACCGACAAGCGGCGGCGGGTTGCGGCTGCGGTTGGGGGCATGTCCTGGTCAGATTACATGGCCCGCGCTAAGCGATTCGTATATCGGCGCCTATTCCACTGGCGGCCGTCTACAGTTCGACCAATAGCGAACCGCAATCACCTTCAAAGGACGACCAGATGGCGAAAAGCGTTGCAACCAAGAACGACAACGAAAAGATCGTCGTCGATTTTATCCATTCCGCTTACGGCGAGAGCATGGATATCGACGCGATGACGGCGCTCATGGCCGACGACTTCGTTTGGCAGCTCCACGTGCCGCTTTCACCCGTCGTTCGCGGGCGCGACGCGGCGCGCGCGGAACTCGAGAAGCACAACACGCTTTCGACGGGGATGGTCGAGGGCAGCGAGATCCGCACCATCGTTTCCGACGGTGACACCGTCGTCGTCGAGCGCGTCGACGTAAACGCCATGAACGGTGTCGCCGTGACGTTCTACGTCACGGCGTTCTTCGGAGTGCGCGACGGCGCGATCAGTTACTGGCGCGAGTATTGGGACGCGTCCCACGTCGCACAGCAACTCGGGATCGACCCCGCGCTGATGTTTGCGCCGCTGAACGGTTGAGTGACAAGCGATTTGGCGCGTCCGGCTAGCTCGACGCGCTGAGGATCTTGATCGCGAACACGAGCGAGTCACCCGGCCGGATCCCAGCGCTCGGCTGACCGTTGGGGTAGCCGTCCGCGGAAGTCATCGCGACGCCGACGGTCGATCCGACGTTTTGTCCCGCGATGGCCTTCTGGAAGCCCGGCACGACTCCGGTGAGCGGGAAGTCGACGGGGGCGCCGCGTTCGTAGCTGTTGTCGAACACCGACCCGTCACGCCCATTGACACCCATGTAGCAGACCGAGACCCGGGCCGCGGCGGGAACCACCGGCCCGTTCCCGGCGTGCAGCGTATGCACCTGCGTCTGGGCCACGCCGAACGGCGCGGTGACGTCGACGCGCGGAGCCGTCGTATCCGTGGACCCGGTGACCGCGACGCTGCCGGTGGTGCCGGCCAACGTCCAGTCGGGCGTGCCACCGGCCGGGGCCTGCGCGGTCGGGCACGAGCCGGCTGCGGTTGCGTTGCCCGACGCGGCGATAGCCAGGACGGTCGCCGCAACGCAGGCGGCGACGGAGGAATACACCAAGGAGGACTTCACGGCCGTCACGCTACAGCCAAACCGCACCCCCGCCATCGGCTGGCCCTTGGCCGCCGCGGGGAGCGCAATCCGATTACCGCGAGCCGACGCCACGGGCTTTGGCTATTCTTCGACGTGGTTGGGTCCGCAAGATATTGGGGGGCATCGCAGAAAGGGAGTGAATCGCATGCCTTCACCTCGTTGGCTGGCGGCACTTACCGCACCCATGATCGCCGGCGCCGGCTTGGTCAGTAGCGCGGCCATTGCCGCCGCCACGCCCCAAGACGACGCATACCTCGCTCAACTGCGCGCCGTCGGCCTCAGCTGGCCGCCGCAGACGCAAGAGGCGCTCATCGGGGAGGCGCACCTCATCTGCTACGACCTGACCTGGGGTTGGACGCCACAACAGATCGCCGACGACGTTCACGCGCACCTGAACGCGCGGGGCGTCACGTTGTTGGACGTCGGAACCATGGTCGACGCCGCGCACTCGATCTACTGCCCCGGCAACGTGTGCGACGCCCCTTCGCTGTGCACGTGACATCCCGGCACTCGCCCGATGGCGCTGTGTCGGCGCGCCGCTGCTTCGAATGCACCGCAGGTGCAACGCAATTAGAGCCATTGCGGGGCCCAGTCGCTCCCTGAGGCGGTGCAGCATTCGGCGCGACCAGAAAAACTCATGGCGACCGAGAAACGGCTGAGTAAATTCTCTCAACTACCTTGCTGCGTGCCTTATCCTGCTTGCGGGCCGCACCCGACAGATTAAGGGAAATTGTTGTCACTGACACGAAGCCGACAAGTGGTGGTCGTGTTGGCAACCGTCGGTCTGGTCGCGTTCGCGGTGGCGTTGTTGGGCTGGAAGGCTGCCCCGGGCCGCGCGGTACTCGCGCCGGCGGGCTCTCTGCTTGCCGGCGTGTTCGCCACCACGTGTTCGGTCTATGCCGCCCGCGGGTCGCGGGGGCGGCAACGCCTCGCGTGGACCGTCCTGTCCACCGGTTTGGTCGGCTGGACTGCGGGCCAAGCGGTGTGGTGTTACGTCGCGCTGGCAGGCGAACTTCCGGTATCGGACCTCTCGGCGGCGAACTTGGGGTTCCTCATTTTGCCGCTCTGCGCGTTGGCCACCGCGGCCGCGATTCCCAGTAGGGACGACGCCCGGTTCGGGATCGGCCTGCTCGTTGACGGCCTCCTCATCACCGCGTCCCTGTTGGTCGTACTCATTCTTCTGCCGCTGGGTCCCGCGGCGCAGGCATCGCAGACGACGCTGACCGTTCCGCGGGTGTTGTTGGCCACCGCCGCAGGCGTGTACGTCGGACTCGTTGCGTTGACATTCATCGTTGTCAAAAAGGCTGAGGCGGGCCGCAAGCTCTCCCCGACGCTGATGATGTTGGGCTGGGGCCTCATTGCGCTGGCCGGCCTGGTGCACGTCGCCAGGGATTCCGTCGACCGGGGGCCCAATGACCTCGTCGTCCTCGGATGGGCCGGTGGCATGTACTTCGTCGCGCTGTCCGGAATCACTTCTCGGCCGGGGCCCGAACCCGATCTGGGTTTTTCGCGGCCCTCGTCCAGGGCGTCGCTGTGGCTGCCCTATCTTCCGGTGATGCTGGCGATTGTCGTTGGCACCGTGCACTTTTGGCCCGCGTACCGGGGTGAGGCGTTCGTCTTCTCGGTTTGTGTGGTGCTGTTCGTCACCACCCTGGTCCGCCACATATTGCTGCTGGAGCGAAAGCAACGGCTACTTGCCGCGGTATCCGATGCCAGCCTGCGCGACCCGCTGACCGGGTTGGCGAATCAGCGGCTTTTCGACGATCGGTTGGCGCATGCTCTGCGCTTACACGTTCAGCACAGCGTGCCGGTCAACGTACTCACGGTGAGCGTCGACGATTTCAAGCTCGTCAACGACACGCTCGGTTATGACGTGGGCGACGAACTGCTCCGCGGCGTCGGCGAGCGGATCCAGCACAACGTCGATGACAGCCACACCATTGCGCGGATGAGCGGTGACGAATTCGCCATCTTGGTCGAAGACCGTCCGGACGTGGCGATACAGGTCGCCAACGGGGTGGCGCGATCGTTCGAGGAGCCCGTCGACATCGACCATCACCGCCTGGACGTACGCCTGAGCATCGGCATGGCCTCGGCCGAGTCAGATCTCCCGCCGCTGACACCCGGCGATCTACTCAAGCAGGCGGATGCGGCGCGCTCCTGGGCCCGCCTGGGGAGCGCGACCAATGTGCAGACGTTCACACCCGAGATGGGCGCTCAGCTTGGCAACACGCCCACATCCGACCGGGCCATCGCCCGATTGCAACTGCTGGGCGAACTGCGACGCGCCATCGAGAACGGCACGCTGACCCTGTTGTACCAGCCGAAATTCAGCACGTTGACCGGCTCCGTGAGCGGAGTAGAGGCGCTGGTGCGCTGGCAGCATCCGCGGTTTGGCGTGCTGGGCCCCGATGAGTTCTTACCCCTGGTGCGCGCACACGGGTTGATGCATGCGCTCACCGATCTGGTGCTTTCCCGGGCCGTGGCGGACGCCGCCGCGTGGCACGAGGCCGGCGCGGCGATCGCCGTCGCGATCAATCTCGCGGCGCCCTCCCTCGACGAGGACGCGCTGCCGGACCGCATCATGTCCGTGCTCGGCCAGTTCGCCATGTCTCCCAGCTCGCTCACCATCGAGATCACCGAGGATTTGGTGGTGGCCGACCTGGTGCAGGCCCGCGCAGTGCTGAACCGGTTACGTGACAACGGCATTCGGGTAGCGATTGACGACTTCGGCAGCGGCTACGCCACTTTGACGTATCTGCGCGAGTTGCCGGCTGATGAAGTCAAGCTCGGCCATGATTTCATCGCGCCGATCCTGCACGACGACCGCGCCGCCACCATTGCACGCTCGGTCATCGAGTTGGCATCCGCGTTCGGCATCGCCAGCGTGGCCGAAGGCGTCGAAGACCTCGCAACGGCCCAACGGCTCAGGGACTACGGTTGCGACGCCGTGCAAGGGAACTTCTTCTGTCCGCCATTACCCGCAGCCGAGATCCCGCGAGTCCCCGCGAACTCGGCGCTCGCGGCGGGAGATGGGTTGCGGTGACTGGGTTTTGACCGATCAGCTTGCGACCGATCGCTCGAGCGCGGCCAGCGACGCGTCGAGGTAGTCCTCACCGAAGATGGGCATCTGGCCAACGCGGTCGCGGAAGTCCTGCGACGTGCCGCTCCAGTCGTAAGTCAGGGTGACGTCCGTGCGGTCGCCATTCGGGGCGAGGTCGTAACGCCAGAACCAGCCGCCGGGGGTGTGGTTGCCCGCGTCGTCCAGGATGCCCGGCATCCAACCGATGGCACGGTCCTTCTCGAAGACGTTGACCAGATTGTGCGTGACGTAGTCACCGCCGGCCGCAGGGAGATACATGTTCATCGCGAACGTCTGTCCCGCCCCGGTGATCGGCGCGCCGTCAACCGCTTCGCGGACCCAGTCGGTGGGTTCGGTGTTCTGGTGACGCGACGGGTTGGCGAGGACGGCGAAGATCTCGGCCGGCGTCGCGGCGATGGTGCGGGTGACGGCGTAACGCTCGGCGGTGACGCTCATGTGTTGTCCTCGGGTCCGTAGGCGGCTGCGATGGCGGGGGAGTCGAGCCACCCTGAGTATGTGGGGCGCGACGGCCAGCCTTCAGGCGAATCGAGCCATTCCTCCTGGCGGCCCCACGGCAGGATGTCGATGAGCCCGAACGAGTGGCTGAGTTGCTCGGTGCCCCGCCCGTTCGTGTGCCACGTGCGGTACACGGTGTCGCCGTCGCGCAGGAACACGTTGACCCCGAAGCCGCCGCCGGGCGGTGCGTCCATGTCGGCACCGAATGGGCTTTGCGATGACGAGAACCAGTCCATGCGGTTGCCGACCTTGTGCTTGTAGGCGAGGGCTTCCTCGATCGGCCCGTTGGTGACGATGACGAAGCGGGCGTCGTAGTTGTCCAGGAACTCCAAGCGGGTGAATTGCGACGTGAAACCCGTGCAGCCGGGGCACTGCCACTCCGCGCCGTCGGACCACATGTGGTGGTAGACGATGAGCTGCGAACGTCCGTCGAACACGTCGACGAGGCGGATGGGCCCGTCGGCGCCGATGAGGACGTAGTCCGGCAACTTCACCATCGGCAGGCGTCGGCGCTGGGCGGCGATGGCATCGAGTTCGCGGGTGGCGGCCTTCTCGCGCTTGCGCAGCTCGTCGAGCGCGGCGCGCCAGGTTTGGAGATCGACGATCGGCGGCTGGGCCGTCTGTTCGGGGGACATGGCATCCACCTTTCCTCTCGATTTGTCCGTCTGGAAGGTCTGACTCGCGAAGTGCCCGGAATTCATCGCAGACATGACGACGAATACGGTTGCGGCCTTGACCTGCATGTCCGGAATCGGTTTCGATTGATGGATAGCGCGACGGGAGGTCCACAATGAGGACGTTCATTCGGCATCTTGTAGTCATCGTCATGGTGGCGTTCGCCTCGATGGCGGCCGTGACGATCGCGATTCCGGCCGTGAGCAAGGCGGATTGCGCGGAGGGGGAGTGGTGGGATCCGACGGGCAAGGTCTGCCGGCCTCTCGGCGTGGGGCCGCAACCGTTGGCATGCGACCCGGGCCAGTGGTGGGACCCGACCGCCAACGTATGCCGGCCTCTCGGCGTGGGGCCGCAACCGCTGGCATGCGACAACGGCTGGTGGTGGGATCCGGGCGCCAACGTGTGCCGTCCACCGGCCGGCCAGTAGCGGCCCACTTCTAATCGCCAAGCGGCCCGGTCGAATTGGTCACCGGCGTGGGCGCCGGCGGCTGAAATGTTGCCCGCGTGCTGGTGCCCACGGCACACGGGCTCATGCGGTCCAAGTTTGGCCGCACGATACACGCGGAATTGATTCCGATTCCGGAAACTCGGAACTGATGACCGCTGCCCAAATTGTGTTTTCGGGACCGCGCTAATAAGGCCCGCCCGCGGGCTTACGATGTCGCCGTGGCGGATGTCACGGTGGCGATATTTACCTTTACCAGGAACGAAGCGACCGCGGTAACGGAGTTGCTCGCACGCCTCTACGTCGACCTGCCGGTGTTCGGAGCAACGGTGTGGACGCCGGTGAAACACGGGGACGAATCGTTGGAGGGCCGCCTGTCCGACGGGCGAACCGCCAGGCTGGAGCACCATCCGCTGAGCGCCCAGGGCAATGTCGTCGCGGCGGCCGCGCTCAGCAGATCGACCCGCGAAAACCGGGCCGACTACTACGTCTTCTACGGCTGCTGTGGAACGGTCGACTCCAAGCTCGTTGGTCAGGTCTTTCGAGCCGAAAGGGTGTCATACCTGTCATTGGGCGTGGTAGTCGCCTCGCCTGACGGCGAGGTCGTCAAGCTGAAGAACAAGTGGATCGTCCGGACGCATCCCGACGAGCAGGCTCCGCTCGCCGCCATTGAGCTGCGGGCCGGGTCCGCGGGTGCCCCAGGTTCCGTGTCGGGGTTCGACCTTCCCGATGCCCACATCCTCGCCACCGACAAGGTGATCAAGGTCTCGCCGGGGATCGCACCGGTGCCGATGGAGACACTGTCCAGCGGTCCGGTCTACGCGCGGGAGGACTGGACATACGCTCTGGCGCTTGCCCTTTACTCCGGAATGACTACCCAGCCTGTACTCATCGACATGGAATCTTTCGGTATCGCGTCGGCAATGCGAGCGTTGGGCTTGTGTGAGCGCGTGGTCGTGCTGCGCGTTGCCACAGATTCGTTGAGCGACAAAGCCAATCAGAGCGAGCAGGACCAACTCGACTTCCTGAGAGACGGCTTGGCCGAACTAGCCGCCGCCATCGCGACCATTCTGGGAATGGAGACGGCACCGGAGCGGAAACCGCGGTCGCTCGAACAAGAGGTGCGCAGGTTGCGTTCCGGCCTCGTGGCGGCCGGGCCTTCGACGCGTGACGCACGGGAATCCGAAATGGTTCGTGTCGTGTCGGCGGCGGCCCTGGCCTGGGACGGTCAGTTGGACCGGGTCGATCGCTTCTCTCGTCCGCTTCTGCCATCGGGCAACCGGACCGGGGAGCGCGCCAATCCCGCGATGACCGCACGGCTTTTCTTGGAACAGGTGGCTTCCGACTACCGCCGCGCGGCGTCACTCGAACTTGACCTCCGCGAGGTGGAAGCGCAGCGGAACTCCGACAAGGGCGTGGCCGCCCTAGCGCGGGCCGGCGTCGTGAGCCGCCCGGTGGCGCCGCTGGCTGTCGGGCAATATCTCGCGTCTCAGGAACGCGCCGCGGACGGGGACCTGGCGAGCGTTTTGAAGCCATGGATGGTGTCCGCCGACAGCGAGGATCGCGAATCGCAATACGCCGCAACGTTCGGCGAGGTTCTCGGCCCCCTGCTTCAAGTCGCGTCGGACAACTCGGGTGCCCGCCCGTCGGCTCCGGGAGGTTGGTCTGACCGGGTGGGGCAGACATGGTCCGAGGATTTCCTCATAGCAGGCGCCGAGATTCTCAAAGACCCTAGTCTGCTCGGCATGTCGCACGCCGAAGCGGAAGTGAGCGCCCCGTCTCGCGCAGGTTCAAGCGATGCTCCGGACGCGATCAACAAAGTTGTCGCGCTCGCGGAGGCTTTCCGCCCGGTGGAAGACGTCAGGGTCAGTACCGCTGGGGACAAACCCAAGATCGACCTCGTCCTGTCGGGGGAGAACCTCGGCCCGGACGAGCTCGACTTGTTCATGAACAGCCTGCGGGACATCCCGGCCGAGGTAATGATCCTGCCGAAGCAATGACCAAGTCGCCGTTGCCGATTCGCAACGAGACGCGCGGTCGGACCTGGCGCGCTACCCGGCTGCGACCCCTACGGGTGGTCCAACACTGGCCGAGGGAAGGCAGCCCGAAGCTGTTACGGCGGTAAGGGCGAGGATCGCCGCGACGACGATCTTTGCGGTTAGACGTGACATGGCCGCTCCGTTCTTCCGGCCCCCCAAACAGGAATATAGGGGGAACGGGGCCACTATTTCAATGATTATTGAAATTTTCTCGATTCGCGGGCATAGTCACACGCGGGGCGTTCGAGCGCTCGCGTGAACGAGTACCTTTGGCGAGTTGGCGTGTACGCACTCTGCGGCGATATCAACGAGAAGGGGTAGTGACGTGACGTCTAAGGTCCCGCCTGTCAAGGTCGCGCGAGCCGTCGAGCAAGCCCGCCACTACCTATCGCGGCTGCGCCAGCGCTCCGCGCCGCCTCCGGCGGTGATGATGGAATTCATCCTGAATGCGTGGGTCGCCCAGGCGATCGCGTCCGCAGCGGATCTCGGCGTGGCGGACGCCCTGGCCGATGGACCCCTATCCGGCGAGCAGTTGGCAAGCCGGGTCGGCGCCAACGCCGATGCGCTGGGGCGGCTCTTGCGGGCGCTGATCGGCGTCGGCATTTTCCGCCAGCTCAGCGACGGGCGTTATGCGCTTACCCCGCTTGCGGAAACGCTGCGCACCGATGCGCCGGTTTCGATGGCCGGGATGGCCCGCTGGGTCGGTTCACCTCAGCATCGGGAGCATTGGAGCCACCTGACCGACGCGATCCGGACCGGCAAAGCGGTGGTCCCCGAGCTTCGCGGCAAACCGGCTTTCGAGTACCTGGCCGGTGAAGCCGAACTCGGTGGAATCTTCAACTCCGCCATGACCAATGTGTCCGAGTTCGCGAACGTGCCCCTCACCGCGGCCTACGATTTCAACGCGTTCGACACGATCGTCGATGTCGGGGGCGGCCACGGTCGGCTGTTGGCGGCGATCCTCGAGACGGCCCCGAAGTCGCGCGGCGTGCTGTTCGATCTTCCGGAGGTCGTGGCGGGCGCGCCGGAGCTGTTGCGGAAATACGGTGTCGACGACCGCGTCCGCATTGAAGAGGGCTCGTTCTTCGATTTCGCGCCCAAGGGCGGCGACGCGTATGTGCTCAAGAACGTGATCCACGACTGGCCCGAGGACGACGCGGTTCGCATCCTGAAGAACGTCCGCAGCGCGGCCCGCGACGGCGCGCGACTGTTGCTCTGCGAGTTCGTCATTCCCCAGCACGACCGGGACTTCCACGGCAAGTGGGTGGACATCGAGATGTTGGTCGTCGCCGGCGCGCGCGAACGTACCGCGGACGAATATCGCCGACTGGTCGGCAAGGCCGATTTCCGGTTGAACCGCGTCGTCGAGACCGTGTCGCCGCTCAGCATCCTCGAGGCGAGGGCGGTGTAGCGGCGGCCGCTTCGAGATCGGCGCCGTCACCGCACATTTCGGCGCCGTCTTGGGGTTTGCGATGCCGCGTTCAGCCCCAGGTCCTCGGCGGGTGCGGTCAGGAACCGATGCACCGTCGGCCCGACGAGGCCGACCACCTCGTCGACGCCGAGCGACGACAGGGGCGGCACCCGCATGATGTATCGCAGCATCGCGGTGCCGACGAGGCTGGTCGCGGCCAGCATCGCGCGCAGTCGCGCTTCGTCGCCACCGCCCAACGCGCCGGACACCGCGGTGAACAGGTAATCGTGCAGGAAACCGCGAAACGCATCGTTGGCATCGCGGTTGGACGTTGCCGACTGCACCATCGAGGCCATGCTCGCGGACGTATCGGGCTGCTCCCAGAGACCAAGGTAGGCCCGCACGACGCGGCAGCCCAAATCGGCGTCCGTCTCGGCGATCTCGGCCGTCAGCAGGTCCGACGGCAGCACCAGCTTCATCGACTCGCGAAACAACGCCGCCTTGGAGCCGAAGAGGTAGAGGACCATCGATGGATCGACTCGCGCATCGTCGGCAATCGCCCGCAGCGTCGTCTTGTCATAGCCATGCTTGGCGAACTGCCGCTTTGCCGCGCGCAGAACCGCGTCGCGCGACACCGGTTGACCCTGACGTCTACCGCGCCGCTTCGTTGTCCCAGGTGACGACACGTGCGAACGATAGCATTTCAACCCCTATAGAAAAGGCTGTCCCGCTCTGCGTTTCTCCCGCAACCCCGCGACACGCACCGCGGCTGGCGCTGTTGCAGCACCGCGGCAGGCGCTATTCTATCGCTATTGAAAAGTTATTCAATGACTGTTGAAATAGTGATCGCCGTTCGCGAAAGGGGCTGCCGACATGGACTTTGCGTCGCTACCCCCGGAGGTCAACTCCGGATTGATGTATGCCGGCCCGGGTTCCGGGCCGATGCTCGCGGCGGCGGCGGGCTGGGAGTCGCTGGCGGTTCAACTGGAGTCCACCGCCAGCGGCTACGCAACGGAGCTAGCGGGGCTGACCGGGCAGGCGTGGTCGGGGCCCTCTTCGCTACTGATGTCGGCCGCGGTCACCCCGTATGTGGGGTGGTTGGCTGCCGCCGCCGCGCAGGCAGCGCAGACCAGTGGCCAGGCATACGCGGCGGCGGCGGCTTACGAGGCCGCGTTCGCGATGACGGTGCCCCCGCCGGTGATCGCGGCCAACCGGGCGCAGCTGTTAGCGCTGATCGCAACCAATTTCTTCGGACAAAACGCCCCGGCGATCGCCGCGACCGAGGCTCAGTACATGCAGATGTGGATTCAAGATGCGACGGCGATGTATGACTATGCCGCCGCGTGTCAGACCGCCAGCACATTGGCCCCGTTCGACGAGCCGCCGCGGACCACCAACCCGGGAGGCCAGGGTGCTCAGGCCCAGACGGTGGCGCAGGCCGCCGGTCAGAACGCGACCAGCGCCACGCAGCAGTTGGCCTCCACCAATGCCACGATGCACGCCCTGGGCTCCACCACCGTCGACGCCGCCGGGCCGGTTGCTCCGGGCCAGACGGTGACCGCCGCACCGGGTAGCACCATCACCATCGGTACCGGCACGGGGATGTACGTCAACAGCGGCTCGATCACGATTGCGGGTCCCGGGACCAACCTCATCAGTTTCGGAACCGTCATCGTCAACTCCGGCAGCACAATTCACACCCTCATCGACTGTTCGGAGGGCGGTGTTTTGATCCCCGGGGGAGTTGACGTCACTGCCGGCTCGACCCCCCTTGTCCTCACACCCGGATCGTTCCAGGAGGTCCTGGTCGCCCTCGTCAACGGCACGGCCACACTCCCCGTCGTCGGCGGCGAACAAGTCGCCATCCAGACCTTCGGCAATACCGCCACCGCCATCGTCGGCCCGGCCGGCGCATCCATCACCAACGTCTTCGGCAGCATCACCATCGCGGCGGCCACGCCCAGCTCATCCGGCGCATTGGGGGCTTCGGCGCTAGGGGGGCTGACCGCGCCGGGCCTGGCGGGCACCGCGGGAATTCAGCCTCAGCTCGATGTGGATGGGCTGTTGGAATGGGCTCAAATTTCCTCCGCTGCAGGCAATTAACGGCTGGCAGGGCACATGGCGAGCGCTGAGTACCGGGCGGTGTGGCCGTTCCATCCCTCGTGCGCCGTCGGTGCGCCGTCCGCAGGGGTGGGCGAGGCTGTTCCGCTCGGCCCATTGTCGGTGCCCCCGGCCTGGACGACGAGCGCCTCGGCGGTCACATCGGCGGCGCCTTTGATCGTCGAGGCCGCCGTTCCGGAGAAGTTGCCGGGACGTACCTTCCAGCGGGCGCTGATAACGGCGATGACCGGACGGGATGCTTCGCACTCATGCATCCCGACACTCGGCCGAGAACAGGACGGGGGGCGCTAGGGAAGCGGGATTGTTACGCAACCACCGCGGATCGTCAGCCACCATCCGTCTTGGGCTCAGGTGCGATTATCTGGCCGCTTCGAATCAGGGCGTCGGTCGCCTTTTGCCACCTGTCCAGCTGCGCCGGACTGGTGAAGGGATCGGGGAGGTGCCGGTCCAGATGCGAACGAACGATAAAGATGCCCAACACCAACACCATCGGGTTGAGCGCTACCCAATCGGGATCGAGGCCGGGCCGCACCAATCCTTGTTCTGCGAGCTGATCCCAATGTCCCCGACCGATGTCGACCAGGCCGTCAAAGATCCGCACGCCCATCGGCGTGCAGTCGACCACAGCGCGACACATGTAGTCGATGACGGGCGCGTGGTTGGAGACAAGGTCGGTCACCCGGTGTGCGACCGCCGAGACCGGGTCCGTCGGGGCCCCCGGCAAAGGGCCCGCCAACGACTGGCCCAGCACCGCCATCACGTACTCGTCCACCGCCGTGATGAGGTTGCCCTTCGTCTTGAAGTGATGTTGAACCAATCCAATTGACACGCCGGCAGATTCGGCGATCATCCGTAGCGAGGTCGCTTCCGTCCCGTGCACGGCGAAAGTCTTGAGCGCAACGTCGCGAATGCGGTCCACGCTGGACTGCTCGCCCCGCGCGGGCGGACCGGCAGGCACCACTTCGCGAAACATTGCTCCAACCATAGACACAGGGCCGAAGCCGTGCCACAATATGATCGCATTGTTGCACAATAAATACATATTGTATACCTTATCTGATGCGTTTCATCGGGCCGGTCCGCCCCTGCGGGGAGGGCGGTCCACCAATGGACTTCGTCCTAGAGTGCTAGGCACTTCTCACGGCGACATCATCACAAACTAAAACCAAAAAACAGGGATCGGAGACCACCTCTATGGCGACCATCGATGCACCCGAAATGAGCGGCGATATAGCGCCCGATGGATGGGATGCACGCCCCCCGAATCGTGGTGTCAGTAGAGCGGTGGTGGCGTTGCGATACCTCTTGTTTCTGACTATCGCGCCCGGGTTGAAGGTGGTCAACTTGATGGTTCCGCGGAGATTCTCACTGGTCGAGACGACGCCGTTCATCGATCCCACCCAGTTCGAATGGCACCAGCATGTCACTTCCGAGCTGAGCAAGGTGCAGGCCGAACTCGAGGCCCTGCTATCGGTTCCGGAGACGATTCCGAACCATCAAGAAATCGTCGAGACGATAGCGGCAATATCGAACGACGACAAATGGCTCAGCTACTTCTTCTACATTTACGGCCGGCGTTTTGATAAGCAATGCGAAGAATGTCCGGACACCGCACGCTTGCTGCACGACATACCGGGCATGAAAACCGCCTTCTTCTCCATTCTGTCCCCCGGGAAGAAGATTCCTCCGCACCGCGGTCCCTACCAGGGCGTCATGCGCTATCACCTGCCGCTCGTGGTACCTCGGGATGGCGAATGTGCAATCCGCGTCGGCGACGAGACCGCCTCTTTTCAGGAGGGCGTGGCGCTGATGTTCGATGACACCTACGAACACGAGGTGTGGAACAACACCGAGGAAACGCGTGTTGTGCTGTTCCTCGACATCGTGAGACCGATGCAGTTTCCCTTCAATATCTTCAACTCGGTGATGATCACGCTGATGGGTTGGTCGCCGGTCGTGCGTCGAATGAAGAAGAATCAAGCCGCATTCGATCGCGCGCTTGCAGAGACTGCTTGACATCCGCGGGGAATCACGCCGGCCACGCGTTGGCGGTTGAGGGACTTACTGCAGCGAACCCACCGGGATGACCGGGCTGACGAGCCGGAAGACGAACCCGCCGCGTTCCATGAACCGGCGTTCGAACGTGCCCGTGATCTGCCTGCCGTCCAACTGGCCCGTCAGCACCAGATGGTCCTTGTCGGGTTGGGTCGCGTGCAGCACGACCTCGGCCGAATCCGATTCGCGCTTGCGCAATTTGAGGCGATCCCCGTCGACCTCGAGCTGCCAGATGGTGGTGTAGCCCGCCGGCGCCTGGCTGACAAACTTGACCACGCCGAATTGCGGCACCTTGTTGCGGTCGGCGATCGCGACATTCGTCCAGGGTTGCGGGTTCGTCTGGTTGAGCGTCGCCTCGCGCCCGTCGACGGTGAAGGACGTTGCGCGCCAAACGCCGTCGAGTGTCGAGGTGGGTGTGTTGTACACGCTGAACAACATGGCGTCCCACATTGCGCTGAACACCAGCAACGCCCCAGCGATGCCGAACTTCGCGACCACGCCGGTTAGTCGCAGCCAGCGCTTATCCGCACCAAGTGGCAACCAGTGCTGAACGGGGCGAGTCTCCCCGCGGTTGAACGCCACGCGAGCCAAATTCGGCCAGTACGGCGACGCGACACCGATTGCTATCAAGAACAATTCGCCAACGGCCAGCTTGACCGGCACATCGTAGGTCACGTTGAGCAACAACACCTGCGCCATGGCCATCGCCGATCCGAGCGCACCGAGCAGCTGCGTACGGTTCCACAGCAGCAGCAGTCCCGACACCAGCTCAACCAACCCGCTAACCACCGAGTACGCCGGGGAGGCGCCCATGAAGCCCCACAACGTCGCGAACAGGCTGGTGTCGCCCGTCAGCTGCAACTGGTGATGGGGAAGCGTCATGAACCCCATCTGGACGGGAATCACCTTGCCCAGGCCGTAGATGATCATCACCGCGGCCAGCCCGAACCGCGCGAACACGATCAACGACGCGGCCAGGCGTCGGTAGTCGGAACGCCCCCGATCCATGACTGTCCACGCCGCGGTGACCAGCACGGCCAGCACCAGCCAACCGAGATGTAAACACCACAACCACAACACGTCCGAGCCCGCCGACTTGGCGATCTCAACCGGGTGGACGCGAAGCGCGACGGAACCGACGACAGTTCGGTTCGTGGTATCGATGACGGTCACT
>NZ_LZJX01000044.1:0-21371 GCF_001667595.1 Mycobacterium sp. E2989
GGCCGGCGTCAGCTCGTCGGCGAATTGCTTGCCGGCCTCCTTGGCGGCGGTCAGCCGGTCCGGGGGAACGTCGGTCGCCCGCATGGACTCCGACACGTCGATGACCAGCACGATGACGGCCCGGTTGCGCGGGATGCGCATGTCGTGGGTGGGGGTCGCGAGCGCGATGGTCAGCAGAACCAGGCTGAGCAGCGACACCGCGATCGGGATGTGACGCGCCAGCGACTGCGGCACGCTCGTCTCGGTGAACCGGCGCAGCCGGCGCCGGCGGCGAGCCTGGACCAGGATGTAGACCCCGAGCAGAGCCAGCGGGAGCAAACCGAACAACAGCATGCCCGGGCGCTGAAAGCCGTAGAGCGGTAAGGGGCCTACCCCGGGAAGCGACACCCGCCAGTAAAGATGAGACTCAGGGACCCGTCAAACGGGGGACTATTCGCGCCGCAGCCGCCCGTCGACGAATTGCTCCAGGTTCTCCCACTCCCGCACCGCGGGGGCGTACGGCGCCGAGGGCTTGCCGACCGAGCCGGGCTCGAGCACGTAGGCCACCAGCTTGCCCAGCGGGCGCCCGGTCTCGAGGGCCTTGTCGACCGTGGCCTCCTCGGAGTAGTCGCCGATGTCGCGAAGCAGCTCGACGGCCAGGTCCAGCTGGTCGCGGTCCACCGCGTCGGGGCCGTCGGCGATGTCGTCGGCCAGCCCGCTGAGCACGTAGATGTTGTCCTCGGTGACCTTGACCTCCAGCGAGCCGTCGGTGGCGGCGGTGCGGATGTCGTCGTAGGTGCTCAGGTCGGACAGGTCGTGGTCGTGCTCGTCGGCGAGGTAACGCGCCAGCGCCCGCTCGGAGCTGAACACGCTGATGCGCCCGTTGCGGCCCAGGAAGATCGGGCGGTCGTCCAGGTAGCACCGCAGCGTGTAGAACGTGCCAGAACTCGTCATGATCCGAATCGGGTCGATGCCCACCTGCAGCCAGAAATCCTCGTCGCTGCCCAGGATCACCGTGTCGCCGGCCGCGCGGGTCTCCTCCTCGGCCTCCTCGGCCTCCTCGGGCTCGTCGGCCGCCTCGTCCGTCTCGCCGTCGGCCTCGGGTTCGGCCTCGGCGTCTTCGGTCTCCTCTTCCTCGGGCTCCTCGGCGAGCTCGTCGGCGGCCTTGGCCGACAGCTTGGCGTCCACCTCGGGGGTGGTCACGATGTCCTCGATCGCGGCGAGGACATCGTCCCAGCTGCGCCCGATGACCTCGCCGATCGCGTTCCAGCGCTTGAGGCCGGCCTTCCCGGTGAAGTGGTCGATCCCGCCCGAGACGGTGCCCAGCGTGGGGTTGCCGTTGAAGAACTTCGACACCGCCGCGAGCTCGCAGACCGACCCGATGGACGAGACCAGCGCCAGCGTGCGGGCCAGCCCGGTCACCGACTCCTCGGTCGGCTTCTCCGACACCAGCTCCTCGACCGCGACCAGATCGAACTGCTTGTCCTCGGCCGGTGCGAACTTGTGCGCGTGCGCCGAGGTCAGGTCCTTCCACGCCGGGTGGTCGACCAGGTCGTTGTCGGTATCGGAGCGCACGAACGCGACCAGGTCGGCGGCGGAGGCGAACGCGTACAGGTCCTCGTCCTTGCCCAGGAACGCCTCCCACTCGTCGCCGGCGTCGCGCCAGCGGGGCGCCCACACGGTGTAGCGGTCGCCGTCGGAGAGGCTCAGGCGGATCGGCACGAGGTCAGCAGCCATGCGGCACACAATAGCGACGGCCGTGCAGGGTGCCGGGCGCTGGGCGTCGGAGCTAGCCCCAGATATCGGTGATCGGCGGCACGCTTGCCGCGTACCCGGTCTTGGGCAGCCCGTACATCTCCTCGATCGTGGCGAGCACGCTGTAGTGGTTGATCTGCTCGCTGTAATTGCCGGGTCGGACGTGGGCGCCGTAGAACACGGTCGGGATCTGGTTGCGGCTGCCGCCGTCGTCCTCGTCGAAGGTCAGGATCAGCAGGCTGTTGTTGGCGGCCGCCCAGTTGGCGTAGCCCGACAGCTGGCGGTTGAGCCAGGCGTCGGCCTGCGCGATCGAGCCGTCGTGCATGTTGTTGTCGTTGTTGGGAATGACGAACGAGACCGTGGGCAGGCTGGCGTAGTTGCCCATCGGGAAGGCGGAGAACGGCAGGGAGTTCGCCGGCGGCACGTTGGTGAAGTTGGCCCAGGGCACGTGCTTGCGCGCGTACTTGCCGGCGCTGCACACCGGCGAGCCGACCGCGGGCAGGCCCTCGGCGAAGCCGACGAACGTGTGGCCCGCGGCCAGCAATTCCGAACCCAGGTTGGGGGCGGCGCCGCCGTTGACGGGGCAGGCGTCGGTGGTCACCCCGAAGGTGTTGCCCGCGAACAGCGCGAGGTAATTCGGTTCGCTGGGGTGGGTTTCGGCGAACGACTGGACCATGTTGGCGCCGCCCGCGGCGAGCGCGGTGATGAACGGCGCCGACTTGTTGCCGATGATGTTGGCCTCGGAGCGGTTCTCCTCCACCACGATCACGATGTGCGCGAGCTGCGGAATGGCGGCCGCGAGGGCCACCCGGGGGGCCGCCGGGACGATCACCAGCGCCGTCAACACGGCCGCGCCGGCCAGGTTTCTGATTGTGCGCAGCACGCGGGGAGTATATGGGCGGATTCGCCCGCAAGGGGCGGCGGCGCGAGCGTGTCGGCGTTGCGCGCCGCAATCGTTATATAGGCTCAAATCCCGTGGACACGCGCGTCATTGATCACCCGCTGGCCCTGTCGCGGCTGACGGTGTTGCGCGACGAACGCACCGACAACGCCCACTTCCGGGCCGGCCTGCGGGACCTGACCGCGATGCTGGTTTACGAGGCCACCCGCGACGCCGCCCGCGAGACGTTCGGAATTCGTACGCCGCTGGCCGAGACGGTCGGGGTGCGGCTGGCCAACCCGCCGCTGTTGGTGCCGGTGCTGCGCGCGGGATTGGGCATGCTCGAGCGCGCCCTCGAGCTGCTTCCGGAGGCGCGGGTGGGCTTCGTTGGCGTGGCCCGCGACGAGCAAACCCATTGCGCGACGGGATATCTCGCGTCGTTGCCCGACGACCTGTCCGGTGTTCCAGTGATCGTCCTCGATCCGATGCTGGCCACCGGTGGCTCGCTGAAGCACACCGTCGGGCTGCTGCTGGAGCGCGGGGCGACCGAAATCACGGTTTTGTGCGCGGTTGCCGCGCCGGAAGGCATTGCGGCGCTTGAGCGAACCGCCCCCGCGGCGCGCCTTTTCACCGTGGCCGTCGACGGCGGGCTCAACAAAAACGCCTACATCGTCCCGGGTCTCGGCGACGCCGGCGACCGCCAATACGGGCCGCGTTAGCCCATAACCTGCTGCACCAGCGCCTCGCGCAACGCGGCGGCCCGTTGCCGGGCCGCGGGCAGCCCGGCCGTCACCGCGCGGCGAACCTCGATGTAGAACTTCAGCTTTGGCTCGGTCCCGGACGGCCGCACCACCAGCCGCACGGACGTGTCGTCGTCACCGCCGGTGAAGATCAGCGCGTCGGTGATGTCGGTGAGGGTGGCGGTGAAACCGGCCAGCGTTTCCGGCGGCGTCGACCGCAGCCGCCGCATCAACTCGGCGGCCTCGGCGACGTCGGCGACCCGCCGCGACACCGCCGCGACGTCGTGCACGCCGTGGCGCTCGGCGAGTTCGTCGAGCGCGTCGGAAACCGAACGGCCCCGGTCTTTCAGGGCGGCCACAAGGTCGCACACCAGCACCGCGGCGCTGATGCCGTCCTTGTCCCGCACGGCGTCCGGGTCGACGCAGTGCCCGATCGCCTCCTCGTAGGCGTACACCAGGGTGCCGCCGGGCACCCCCGCGTCGGCGCGCGCCAGCCACTTGAAACCGGTGAGCGTTTCGACGTGGGTGGCTCCATGCTCGCGCGCGATCGCCGCCAGCATGCGCGACGACACCACGGTGCTGGCCACCATTGCCGTCGGTGGATCGGCGACCCGCGACAGGATGTAATCGCCGAGCAGCCAACCGGTTTCATCTCCGGACAGCATCCGCCATCCCGGCCCCGCAGGGATGCCGACCGCGCACCGGTCGGCGTCGGGATCCAGCGCGATCGCGACGTCGGCCGTGACGTCGGCGGCCAGGGTGAGCAGCGCGTCGGCGGCGCCGGGCTCCTCGGGGTTGGGGAAAGCGACGGTGGGGAAGTCGGGGTCGGGCGCGAACTGGGCGCCGACCGTGTGCACCTGCCCGAAGCCGGCGCGTTGCAACGCTTCCACCGCCACCACGCCGCCCACCCCGTGCAGCGGGGTCAGGACCACCCGCACCGTGCCCGCGCCGCGCCGCACGGCGGCGGCACGCGCGATGTAGCGCTCGACCAGATCGGTGGCCGCGGGTTGCACCGGCGCCCGGCCGATTTCGTCGGCCGGGGGAGCGGCGGCCATCGCGGCCTCGATCTCGCGGTCGGTGGGCGGGACGATCTGGATGCCGCCGTCGGTGTACACCTTGTAGCCGTTGTCCGCCGGCGGGTTGTGCGACGCGGTGATCTGTATCCCGGCGACGGCCCCGGTGCGCCGCACAGCGAACGCTACCACCGGGGTCGGCACCGGCCCCGGGAACAGCAGCACCGAAAAACCGTGAGCTGCAAGCACTTCCGCGGCCACGGTGGCGAAAACCGCGGAGCCGTGCCGGGAGTCGCGGCCGACGATCACCGTGCCGCCCGCCAGCCCGCGGCCGGCCAGCACCTGCGCCACCGCCCAGGTGGCGCGCGACACCACCGCCACGTTCATGGCGTCGGGCCCGCCGCGCACCGGGCCGCGCAGGCCCGCCGTGCCGAAGGTGAGCGGGTGGGCGAATCGCGCCGCCAGCTCGTCGGGATCGCACGCGGCGAGCTCGGCGGCCGTCGCCGGATCGGGATCGTGGGCGATCCATTCGTCGGGCGTCATGGCGTCATCGCGTCATCGCCTCAGAACCGGGCGATCACGTCGGCCAGCAGCGCGCCCATCCGGCTGGCCGACGCGGCGCCCGCGGCGAGCACCTCGGCGTGGCTCAGCGGCTCGCCGCTGATGCCGGCGGCCAGGTTGGTGACCAGCGACACCCCGAGCACCTCGGCGCCGGCCGCCCGGGCCGCGATGGTCTCGTGCACCGTGGACATGCCGACCAGGTCGGCGCCCAGCGTCCGCAGCATGCGCACCTCGGCGGGCGTCTCGTAATGCGGTCCCGGCAGGCCGGCGTAGACGCCCTCGGCCAGCCCTGGATCGCCCTGACGGGCCAGCTCCCGCAGCCGCGGCGCGTAGGCGTCGGTCAGGTCCACGAACTGCGGGCCGACCAACGGGGACCGCGCGGTCAGGTTGAGGTGGTCGCTGATCAGCACCGGCTGGCCGACCGCCATGTCGGCGCGCAGCCCGCCGGCCGCATTGGTGAGCACGACGATGCGCGCCCCGGCCGCGCAGGCCGCCCGCACGGGGTGCACCACGTGACCGAGGTCGTGGCCCTCGTAGGCGTGCACGCGACCGACGAGCACCAGCACCCGGCGATCGCCGATGCGCGTCGACATCAGCTCGCCCGTGTGCCCGATGGCGGTGGGCGGCGCGAACCCGGGGACGTCGGCCTGGGGCAGCACGGCGCCGGGGGAGCCGAGCGCGGTCGCCGCCGGGCGCCATCCCGAGCCCAGCACGACGGCGACGTCATGCTCATCCACGCCGGTGCGCTCGGCGATGACTTGCGCCGCCCGCCACGCCAGTTCGCCGGGGTCGGATGCGACGTCGCTCACAGTCGGCGAGCATAGTGCGGGTCACCGGGGTTAGCGCCGCGATGGCGTGCCCAGCGATATGTGAAAATCTGCCGCATGAATCTTCGTAGGTGGTCGGTCGCCGGCCTGGCGGTCGCCGTTGCGGTGTCGCTGTTTTCGATCACGGGCCCGGTGGCGCCGGCGCGGGCCGAATGCCCCGACGTGCAACTCATCTTCGCCCGCGGCACGGCCGAGCCGCCCGGCCTCGGCGCCGCCGGAGACGCGCTGCTGGCCGCGCTGCACTCGGCCCTCGGCTCGCGCAGCGTCGACTCGTACCCGGTGAACTACCCGGCCAGCTACAACTTCCTGCAAACCGCCGACGGCGCCAATGACGCCCGCGACCATATCGCCCAAATGGTCGAGCAATGCCCGGGAACGAAACTCGTGCTCGGCGGCTTTTCGCAGGGCGCCGCCGCGGTCTCGATGCTGGCCGGGGTGCCGCCGCTGGGCGAGCGCATCGGCAACTTCGGCTCCGCTCCCGCGCTGGACCCCGGCCTGGCCGGCAAGGTCGCGGCCGTAGCGGTGTTCGGCAACCCCGGCAACCGCTTCAACACGCCCCTGTCCACGGCGGGCCAGTTCGCCGGCCGCGCCATCGACATCTGCAGCCCCGGTGACCCGGTGTGCGTCGTCGGGGGTCGCGACCGGGATGCCCACCACGATTACGGTGTGCCGCCCTACCCCGGACAGGCGGCGGGATTCATCGCCGGACTGGTATAGCCCAGGCCCAAAGGTCGCGGTGGGATACTGCCAGAATGCCCACCACCGCATTGGACGCCGTCGAGGATGTCGTGCGGCGACGAGGCTCCGAACTGGTTGAGCTGTCCCACGCCATTCATGCCGAGCCCGAGCTGGCGTTCGCCGAGCATCGCAGCTGCGCGAAGGCCCAGGCGCTGGTCGCCGAACGCGGCTTCGAGATCACCGCGGCCGCCGGCGGCCTGGACACCGCCTTCCGCGCCGACTTCGGCAGCGGCACGCTGACCATCGGGGTGTGCGCCGAGTACGACGCGCTGCCCGAGATCGGGCACGCCTGCGGCCACAACATCATCGCGGCGTCGGCCGTGGGCACCGCGCTGGCGCTGGCCGAGGTGGCCGATGACCTGGGGCTGCGGGTCGCGCTCATCGGCACCCCCGCCGAGGAGGCGGGCGGTGGCAAGGCACTGCTGCTGAGCGCCGGGGTGTTCGACGACGTCGCGGCGGCGGTGATGCTGCATCCCGGGCCCGCCGACATCGCCGCCGCCCGCTCGCTGGCGCTGTCGGAGGCGACGGTGAACTACCGCGGCAAGGAATCCCACGCCGCCGTCGCGCCGCATCTGGGCGTCAACGCCGCCGACGCCGTCACCGTCGCGCAGGTGGCGGTCGGGTTGTTGCGTCAGCAACTGGCCCCGGGCCAGATGGTGCACGGGATCGTCACCGACGGCGGGCAGGCCGTCAACGTCATTCCCGGGCATGCCACGCTGCAATATGCGATGCGGGCGGTCGAATCGGATTCGCTGCGACAGCTGGAGGGCAGGATGTACGCGTGCTTTTCAGCGGGCGCGCTGGCCACCGGCTGCGAATACGAAATCGACAGTCCCGCACCGGCATACGACGAACTCAAGCCCGACGAATGGCTGGCCGACGTCTTCCGCGAGGAGATGCGCCGGCTCGGGCGCGAGCCGGTGGCCCGCGAGTTCGAGGCGGCGCTGCCGATGGGCAGCACCGACATGGGCAACGTGACCCAGGTGCTGCCGGGCATTCACCCGGTGGTCGGGGTCGACGCCGGCGGCGCCATGGTTCACCAGCGCGCGTTCGCCACCGCGGCCGCCGGTCCCAGCGCCGACCGCGCCGTCGTCGAGGGCGCGATCATGCTGGCCCGCACGGTGGTTCAGCTGGCCCAGACGCCGGCCGAGCGCGACCGGGTGCTGGCCGCGCACGAACGGCGGGCGAGCGCATGAGCCTCGCCGACGCCGCCACCACCTGGCTGGCCGCCCACCACGACGACCTCGTCGAATGGCGCCGGCACATCCACCGCTACCCCGAGCTGGGCCGGCAGGAGTACGCCACCACCCAGTTCGTGGCCGAGCGGTTGGCCGACGCCGGGCTCAACCCGAAGGTGCTGCCCGGCGGCACCGGGCTGGTCTGCGATCTCGGCCCCGACCACGGGCCGAGGATCGCGCTGCGGGCCGACATGGACGCGCTGCCGATGGCCGAGCGGACCGGCGCCCCCTACACCTCCACGATGCCCAACGTCGCGCACGCCTGCGGCCACGACGCCCACACCGCCATCCTGCTCGGCACCGCGCTGACCCTGGCGTCGGTGCCCGAACTGCCGGTCGGGGTGCGGCTGATCTTCCAGGCAGCCGAGGAGCTGATGCCCGGCGGCGCCATCGACGCGATCGCCGCCGGGGCGATCACCGGGGTGTCGCGGATCTTCGCCCTGCACTGCGACCCGCGGCTCGAGGTCGGCCAGATCGCCGTGCGGCACGGCCCCATCACGTCGGCGGCCGACCAGATCGAGATCACGCTGCATTCGCCGGGCGGGCACACCTCGCGCCCGCACCTGACCGCCGACCTGGTCTACGGGCTGGGCACGCTGATCACCGGGCTGCCCGGCGTGCTGTCCCGGCGCATCGACCCGCGCAACGGGACGGTGCTGGTGTGGGGGGCGGTCAACGCGGGAGTGGCCGCCAACGCCATTCCGCAGACCGGGGTGCTGGGCGGCACGGTCCGCACCGCGAGCCGGCAGACCTGGGTGGGCCTCGAGGAGATCATCCGCGACACGGTGTCGGCGCTGCTCGCGCCGCTGGGCATCGAGCACACGCTGCAGTACCGGCGCGGCGTGCCGCCGGTGGTCAACGAGGACGTCTCGACGCGCATCCTCACCCACGCGATCGAGGCCATCGGCCCGGACGCGCTGGCCGACACCCGCCAGTCCGGCGGCGGCGAGGATTTCTCCTGGTATCTCGAGGAGATTCCCGGCGCGATGGCCCGGCTGGGCGTCTGGTCGGGCCGGGGGCCGCAGCTGGATCTGCACCAGCCGACGTTCGACCTGGACGAGCGGGCGCTGGCGATCGGCCTGCGCGTGATGGTCAACATCGTCGAGCAGTCGGCGGCGTTCCCGTCGCCCTAGCCCGTCGCGCGCGCGACGTGCTCGACGATCCGGGCGTAGCTTCGCCGCGTGACGTCGGCCGCCCCGCTCATGATGTTGTAGCCGTGGTCGACCCCGGCCACCTCGTAGTACTCCGCCAGCGACCCGACGGCGTCGAGCCGCTCCGCGTATCGGCGGGCTTCGTCGCGCAGCCGGTCGTGTTCGGCCGTCACGACCAGCGCGGGCGCGATGCCGGCGATCCCGTCGGCGTTGGAGCCCCACGCCGGTGAGGCCAGCCGGTCGCGGCGCAGCGCCGGGTCGGGCACGTAGGCGGTGTCGAAGACCTCGCCCATCCACGGTTTCATGATCGCCCGCTGGCCGATCGCGGACGGCTTGTCGCGGGTGGGCGTCACGAGGTCAAGCGGCGCATAGTGCAACACCTGCAGGGCGATTCGCGGGCCGTCGTTCTCCAGCGCCAGCCGCGCCGCCGCCGCGCTGAGGTTGCCGCCCGCGCTCTGGCCGCCCACGCACAGCCGCGTGCCGTCCCAGTCCCGGTCCGGGGCGGCCGCCCAGCGCACGATGTCGTAGACCTGAAGCGGTGCCGCGGGGAAGCGGTGCCGCGGCGCCAACACGTAGTCCGGGTTGACCACCACCGCGCCCGCGTGGGCCGCCAGGTAGCGGCACCACGGGTCGTCTTGTTGTGGATGCCCGATCACGAAGCCGCCGCCGTGCACGTTGACGTACACCGGGGGGCTCGTCGTGTCGGCCGTCGGGTGGTAGACGGTCGCCGGCACCGGGCCGTGCCGGGTGGGGATGGTGACTTGCGAGGTCTCGCCGGGAATCTCGGGGAAGCGCACGGCGGCCTTGGGGGCCGGGTTGACGACGGCGGCGAACGCGCGCGCCAGCGCGTCGGCGACCACCGGCGTGGACAGGATCGACACGGGCCCTACGCGCCGGTGCCCGGGCCGATGTTGTGGGCCGGCCTGGTCCGTAGGTTGTGAACGTAATCGGCTGGCGCTCCGGCGATTTCGGCCGCATCGGCCATCACACCAAGATATCGCGCCGACGGCAGGCCGCCCTCCCAGGCGTCGAGCACATACAGCCACGCCAGCACGGGGTCCGTGCTGGTGTCCGACGAGATGCGTTCCACCCGGCAGCGGATCTTCTTGTGCACGCCGAATTCCGAGCCCTCCCACCGGTCGAGGTTGTTCTCGTCGGCCGGGGTCATGTCGTAGAGGACGACGAACACCTTGGACGTCGGATCCTCGACGATGGTGGCCAGCGCGCCTTCCCACCCGATGTCCTCGCCGCCGAACGTCAGCCGCCAGCCGTGCAACCAGCCGGTTCCGGCCATCGGCGAATGGGGTGCCCGCTTGAGCATCTGCTCAGGATCCATGTTCGACCCGTAGGCGGCGTAGATCGGCACGGGGAAATCTTAGACGTCACGCGCACGGGCGGTCTTGTCACGAGGGTCGCCGCGCTGCGGGTGCCCATGTTCCCCCGCTAGGTTGGGGCTGTGGTGACCCGCATCGTGATCCTCGGTGGCGGCCCGGCCGGTTACGAAGCCGCGCTGGTGGCCGCCACCTCCCACCCCGACACCACCCACGTCACCGTGATCGACTCCGACGGCATCGGCGGCGCTGCCGTGCTGGACGACTGCGTGCCGTCCAAGACGTTCATCGCCTCGACCTGGCTGCGCACCGAGTTGCGCCGCGCGCCGCGGCTCGGTTTCGACATTGACATCGACGACGCCAAGATCTCGCTGCCGCGGATTCACGCCCGGGTCAAGCAACTCGCCACCGAGCAATCGGCCGACATCACCGAACAACTGCTCGGCATGGGCGTGCACGTGGTCGCCGGCCGCGGCGAGCTGATCGACCCCACGCCCGGGCTGGCGTGCCACCGCCTCAAGGCCACCGCCCCGGACGGCACCACCAGCGAGTACGAGGCCGACGTGGTGCTGATCGCGACCGGCGCGAGCCCGCGGATCCTGCCGTCGGCCCAGCCCGACGGCGAGCGCATCCTGACCTGGCGGCAGCTCTACAACCTCGAGGCCCTGCCCGAACACCTCATCGTGGTGGGGTCGGGCGTCACCGGCGCCGAGTTCGTGCACGCCTACACCGAGTTGGGCGTGCCGGTGACGGTGGTCGCCAGCCGGGACCGGGTGCTGCCCTACGAGGACGCCGACGCCGCCGCGGTCCTGGAGGAGGCGTTCTCCGAGCGCGGCGTCCAGCTGGTCAAGAACGCCCGCGCCCAGTCGGTCACCCGCGCGGGAGACGGCGTGCTGGTCACCCTGGCCGACGGGCGCACCGTCGAGGGCAGCCATGCCCTGATGACCATCGGCTCGGTGCCCAACACCGGCGGCCTCGGCCTGGACCGGGTGGGCATCGAGCTGGGCCGCGGCGGCTACCTGACCGTGGACCGGGTGTCGCGGACCTCGGTGGCCGGCATCTACGCGGCCGGCGACTGCACCGGGTTGCTGCCGCTGGCCTCGGTGGCCGCCATGCAGGGCCGGATCGCGATGTACCACGCGCTGGGCGAGGGCGTCAGCCCGATCCGGTTGCGCACGGTGGCGGCGACGGTGTTCACCCGGCCCGAGATCGCGGCCGTCGGCGTGCCGCAAACCATGATCGACGACGGCTCGGTGTCGGCCCGCACGATCACGCTGCCGCTGCGCACCAACGCCCGGGCCAAGATGTCCGGCCTGCGACAGGGTTTCGTGAAGGTGTTCTGCCGCAAGTCCACCGGCGTGGTGATCGGCGGTGTGGTGGTGGCGCCGATCGCCTCCGAGCTGATCCTGCCGATCGCCGTGGCCGTCCAGAACCGCATCACCGTCAACGAGCTGGCCCAGACGCTGGCCGTTTACCCGTCGTTGTCCGGATCGATCACCGAGGCCGCTCGTCGCCTGATGGCCCACGACGATCTCGACTAGCCTGGGTTCGACACCGTCCTACTGACGAGTAACCCGGAGGAGTTCGCTGCCGTGACCGATCCGATCCACGCGCCCAGCGAGTTGGGCTCGCCGGCGGCCGTGCTGGGACCGCAGCATCGCGAGGTGGCCTGGGAGCGGCTCGGCACCGAGCAGTTCGACGTCGTCGTGATCGGCGGCGGCGTGGTGGGTTCGGGTTGCGCGCTGGACGCCGCGACCCGCGGGCTCAAGGTGGCGATGGTCGAGGCCCGCGATTTCGCGTCGGGTACGTCCAGCCGCTCGTCGAAGATGTTCCACGGCGGGCTGCGCTACCTCGAACAGCTGGAATTCGGGCTGGTGCGCGAGGCGCTCTACGAGCGGGAGCTGTCGCTGACCACGCTGGCCCCGCACCTGGTCAAGCCGCTGCCGTTCCTGTTCCCGCTGACCCACCGGTGGTGGGAGCGCCCGTACACCGCGGCGGGCATCTTCCTCTACGACAGCCTGGGCGGCGCGAAATCCGTTCCGGCACAGAAGCATTTGACGCGCGCGGGGGCGCTGCGGCTGTGCCCGGGCCTGAAGCGCAGCTCGCTGATCGGCGGCATCCGCTACTACGACACCGTCGTCGACGACGCCCGGCACACGCTGACCGTCGCGCGCACGGCCGCCCACTACGGCGCGGTGGTGCGCTCCTCGACCCAGGTGGTCGCGCTGCTGCGCGAGGGCGACCGGGTGACCGGCGTGCGGGTGCGCGACTCCGAGGACGGCGCCGTCACCGAGGTCCGCGGCCACGTCGTGGTCAACGCGACCGGGGTGTGGACCGACGAGATCCAGGCGTTGTCCAAGCAGCGCGGGCGATTTCAGGTCCGCGCGTCCAAGGGCGTGCACGTGGTGGTGCCGCGCGACCGCATCGTCAGCGACGTCGCCATCATCCTGCGCACCGAGAAGTCGGTGATGTTCGTCATCCCGTGGGGCAGCCACTGGATCATCGGCACCACCGACACCGACTGGAACCTGGACCTGGCCCACCCCGCGGCCACCAAGGCCGACATCGACTACATCCTCACCACCGTCAACGCCGTGCTGGCCATCCCGCTGACCCACGCCGACATCGACGGCGTGTACGCGGGCCTGCGGCCGCTGCTGGCCGGGGAGAGCGAGGAGACCTCCAAGCTGTCCCGGGAGCACGCCGTCGCGGTGCCCGCGCCCGGCCTGGTCGCCATCGCCGGCGGCAAGTACACCACCTATCGGGTGATGGCCGCCGACGCGATCGACGCCGCGGCCGAGTTCATCCCCGCCCGCGTTGCGCCCTCGATCACCGAGAAGGTCAGCCTGCTGGGCGCCGACGGCTACTTCGCGCTGGTCAACCAGGCCGAACACGTTGCGGCGCTGCAGGGTTTGCATCCGTACCGGGTGCGGCACCTGCTGGACCGCTACGGTTCGCTGATCGGCGACGTGCTGGGCCTGGCGGCCGGCAACGCCGACCTGCTCAGCCCGATCAAGGAGGCGCCGGGCTACCTCAAGGTGGAGGCGCTGTACGCCGTCACCGCCGAGGGGGCGCTGCACCTGGAGGACATCCTGGCCCGCCGGATGCGCATCTCGATCGAGTACTCGCACCGCGGCGTCGACTGCGCCCGCGAGGTCGCCGACGTGGTCGCGCCCGTGCTGGGGTGGTCGGCGGCGGACGTCGAGCGCGAGGTGGCGAACTACTCCGCGCGGGTGGAGGCCGAGATCCTGTCGCAGGCCCAGCCCGACGACGTGTCGGCGGACGAGTTGCGGGCGAGCGCCCCGGAGGCGCGCGCCGAGATCCTCGAGCCGGTACCCCTGAATTGAGCCGGCATTGAAGCCCGCGCCACTTCCCGTGCGGGACGGGCTGGGCCCGGCGCGGGTGCGGCTGCGCGGCGGACCGGTGCTGGCCGAGCTGACCGCCCGGTTCGGCGCGGCCGCCCGGTCGAAAGTCCTTGCGGGAGAGGTGGTCGACGCCGGCGGCGCGGTGATCGACGAGGCCACGGTGCTGCCCGCGGGCGCCAGCGTCTACCTCTACCGCGAGCTGCCCGACGAGGTGCCCGTCCCGTTCGATATCCCGGTCCTTCATCGCGATGACGACATCGTGGTCGTCGACAAGCCGCACTTCCTGGCCACCATGCCCCGCGGCCGGCATGTGGCGCAGACGGCGCTGGTGCGGCTGCGCCGGGAACTGGGCCTGCCGCAGCTGAGCCCGGCCCACCGGCTCGACCGGCTGACCGCCGGGGTGCTGCTGTTCACGACCCGCCGCGAGGTGCGCGGTGCATATCAGACGCTGTTCGCGCGGGGGTTGGTGCGCAAGACGTACCTGGCCCGCGCCGCCGTCGACCCGGCCGTGGCGTTGCCGCGGGTGGTGCGCAGCCGAATCGTCAAGCGGCGCGGGGTGTTACAGGCCGCCACCGAGCCGGGTGTGCCGAACGCGGAGACGCTGGTGGAACTCGTCGCCCCGGACGGCCTGTACCGGCTGACCCCGCGCACCGGGCGCACCCACCAGCTGCGCGTGCACATGGCCGCGCTGGGGGTGCCGATCGAGGGTGACCCGTTGTATCCCGACGTCATCGACGTGCCGGCCGATGACTTCCGCACGCCGCTGCGATTGTTGGCGCAGCGCATCGAGTTCGACGATCCGCTGACGGGACAGCGCCGCGAGTTCGTCAGTCGGCGGACGCTGGGCTGACCCCTTTTCTCGGAGGCCGCCCGCGCGTTGCTCCGAACTCGAGTGCTACTGCCGCACGCATGAGCGATTGGTTGAACTCGCTCTCGCGGCCGTGAACCGACCGTTGCGCGGCTTACACTTCGGCAATGTTCTCGGAGACGCGCTATGCCCTGAACGGGGACTTGCATGTCGCCTTTCGCACGGCGGGCGCGGGCGCTCGGGACATCGTGTTCGTCCCGAACTGGTTCACAAACTGTGAGGTCGTTTCGGAGCTGCAATCCATGCAGGGGTGGGTCGAAGCGATGACATCGCTCGGTCGGCTGATCTTCTTCGACCAGCCCGGCACCGGGGCGTCTGATCCCGTCGCGCCGGGCGCTCTGCCGACCATGGAGCAATGGGCGGACAGCATCACTGCGGTGCTCGACGAACTCGGAAGTGATGAAGCGGTCCTCGTCGCGAGCTGTGGCGCGTTGGGGACGGGAGCGCTGGTGTTCGCGGCAACATATCCGTCCCGCACTACCGCGCTCGTCGCGCTTCAGGGCTACGCGCATCCGCTCAACGAACGACGTGGGCCTCCCACCCCGGAGGAAGCGCTCGCCTGGTCGCTCGCCTTGTGGGGCAGCGGAGAACTCCATCACCTCCTCAATCCGGACATGCCATGGAACGAGGAGATCCGGGCGACGTGGGCTCGGTTCGAACGTCTATCGGCAAGCCCACGAACCGCTGCTTACATGCTTCCTCTCGTGGCCGAAATGGACTTGCGGGCAATCCTTCCAACAGTCCACGTACCAACCCTCGTCCTCCAACACACCGACGATGTGATGATCCCGGCTGAGTGGGGTAAGGACGTCGCCGACCACATACCCGGCGCGAAATACGTTGCGATGCCAGGCCGCAACATGTATCACTTCGTCGATCCATGGCGCGAGTCCTTCCAGCAGATTGCCGAGTTCCTCACGGGGCAACAGCCCGACGTGGCCGACGACCGGGTGCTCGCCACCGTACTTTTCACTGACATCGTGGACTCGACACGCCGGGCCGCCGAAATGGGAGACCGTGACTGGCATGCGTTGCTCGATGCGCACGACGCCGTCGTCCGATCGCAACTTGCGCGCTTTCGGGGTCGCGAGGTGAATACGTCGGGCGACGGTTTCCTCGCGATGTTCGACGGTCCGCAGCGAGCGATCCGCTGCGCCATGGCGATCCGCGAAGCGGTGCAGGCGTTGGGCATCGAGGTGCGCGCGGGGTTGCACACGGGCGAGTGCGAAATTCGGGGCGACGACATCGGCGGTATCGGCGTGCACATCGGCGCGCGGGTGAGCGCGCTGGCCGGGCCGAACGAGGTGCTGGTGTCCAGTACGCTGCGTGACCTTGTGATCGGGTCGGGACTTGAGTTCGAGGAACGCGGCGCGTACGAGCTCAAGGGCGTGCCTGGCGAATGGCGCGTCTTTGCGGTCGCATAGCGTTTTCAATCCGGCGCCGAGGCTCTAGTGCAGTGCTGACCACCTGGATCGACATGGGCTGAATTTCCGACGACGGTCGGCACAGGGTTTTTGGGATCGGTAGCAGCCCGGGCCGCATCCAATACTTCGCGTATTACCCATACGACTGAGTCAGTACGGTCCGATACTGATCGTCAGGGTCGTCAAGGAATGGGAGCGAGGGCGTGTCGCACTATCGCACCGTGAAGAGGATGCTCGGTTCAATGCTGCTGTCGGGTGGCATCGCCGCGGCCCTGTTGGGCGCGGGCGCCCCCACCGCCCAGGCCGATTCGTATATGGGGCCGTGGACATGCTGCCCCGGACAACAAGACGGACACCCCCAAGGCCCCGGTCCGGGATGCCCTTTCTCGGGGGCCGGGGTCAACTGGGACAGGAACGTCTGCCACACCTGGTGGAGCGTCTACTACGGGCACGGAAACGTCGGGCCCACCACGTGGGACGGCCCCGACGCACCGCCGCCCGACGCGACGCAGAAGCCATGGTGCGGTTTCCCGTTCATGTGTTCAGGGACACCGTAATCGGCGGCGGGTAGGCCTAGGGAAGGCGAGGCAATGTCGAACAATCACACGGTCAGGAAGGTCATCACCGGGGCTTTGCTGTGCGGCGGCGTGGTGGTAGCCGGTTTGGGGCTGGCGGCGGGCGCCGCCCAGGCGCAGCCCGGTCCCGCCCCGCAAGTCATCGGCCCATTGCCCCTGGACAACTTCACCGTCCCGCACGACTGGTGCCCGGGGCAGCCGTTGCCCATGCCGGATGTCCGGTGGGACATGGGTGTCTGCCACCACTGGTACTGGGTCCCGGTCGGGGGCATGGGCAACGTCGGCCAATTCGTGTGGGAGGGCGACGCCCCCCGCCGGCCGCTGGGCCCGCCGCCCTGCTACGGGGCGCCCATCTGCTTGCCCGGCCTCTAGCGTGAGCCGCCCGCGATGGGGTAGCCCGCGGGGATGGACATCACCGTTACGTTCGTGGGCAACGCCACCACGCTGATCGCCGCGGGCGGCCTGACGCTGCTGACCGACCCCAACTTCCTGCACCGCGGCCAACATGCGTACCTCGGCCACGGGCTGGTGTCCAGGCGCCTGAAGGAACCGGCGCTGCGCATCGACGAGCTCCCGCCGGTGGACGCGATCGTGCTCTCCCACATGCATGGCGACCACTGGGACCGGGTGTCGCAGCGCGGCCTCGACCACGCCCTGCCCGTCGTCACCACCCCGCACGCCGCCACGCGGCTGCACCGCCGCGGCTTCGACAACGCACGGGGGCTGGACACCTGGGGGCGGCACAGCATCACCAAGGGCGACACCACCGTCACCATGACGTCGCTGCCGGGGCGGCATGGTCCGGGCTGGACGCAGCGGTTGCTGCCGCCGGTGATGGGCACCATGGTGGAATTCGCCGGGGCCGACGGGTCGCCGCCGCGCCGGCTCTACATCTCCGGCGACACCCTGCTCATCGAGGAACTCAAGGAGATCCCGGCCCGGTTCGACCGCATCGACGCCGGCGTCCTGCACCTGGGCGGCACCCGCCTGCCGGCCGGGACGCGGCTTCCGTTCGGCCTGACGGTAACCATGGACGGTCGTCAGGGCGCGGGGCTGGTCGCCCTGCTGAGGCTGCCGAAGGCCATCCCGGTGCACTTCGACGACTATGGCGTCTTCGCGTCACCGCTGGCCGACTTCACGCGGGAGATGCAGCGCCGGGACCTGGCCGACCGGATCATCGAGGTGCCGCGCGGCGGATCGGTGACCGTCTGAGAAAACCGCCGCCACCTGCCCTGAAAGGGCCGACACCGGCAAAAACTTTGGTCACCCTAACGTCACGGGTATATCGTTCGTCACATCCGGTACTCGACGGGGAAGGATTCGGGCGGCACCCTGGGGGGAGCGTAATGTTTCCGGTCTCTTTGCAACTTAGTCAGCGAAATTTTCCGGCCGCGTACTCGGCGTAGACAATGTGAGATGTGATGGACTTATTCGCGCCACCTGAGGTCACCTCGACCCTGATCCACTCCGGTCCCGGAGCAGGGTCGCTGATCGAGGCTGCCGGCGCGTGGCAGAGTCTGGGCGTCGAGCTGGAGAACTCGGTCGCGGTGTATGCGTCCGTGTTGTCGTCGTTGATCGAATCGTGGGACGGGCCGTCCTCGATGGCGATGCTGCAGGCCGTGCAGCCCTACCTCATCTGGCTGCGTACCACCGCGGAGCAGGCCCACCAGATGGCCACGTCGGCGGAGTCGGCCGCGGCCGCGTTCACCGCCGTCCGCGCGGCCGTGGTGCTGCCCGCCGTGGTGGCCGCCAACCGGACCCGCCTGGCGCAACTGCTGGCCACCAACCGGTTCGGCCAGAACACGGCCGCGATCGCCGTGACCCAAGACGAATACCAGACCATGTGGGCCAACAACTCGGCGGCCCTGGCCCGGTATCAGGCGGCCTCGTCGCAGGCCACGGGCCAGCTGTCCCAGTTCAACTCGCCGCTCGCCATCGCCGACCCGTCCGCCTCGGCGAAGCAGGCCAACGTGGTGGCCGCCAACGCCGCCCTGGCCCCGGCCGCGAGCACCGGAAACGTCATCGACCAGCTGGGCGTCACGCCGTTCGACCCCAATGCCGGTTGGTTCAGCTACTTCAGCACCTGGGGCAACCAGTTCATCTCGTCCGGGTTCCCCATCAACCTGCTCAGCTACCTGGCGCAGAACACCTCCGCCCAGGCGCTGCAGGGCGTGGGCGGCGACATCGGCCTGGGGCTCTCCGAGGGCGAGGGCGCGCTGGCGTCGTCCATCACCCGGCTGGCCGGGGCCGTCTCGGCCGCGCCCGGCGGTGCGGCCTCCGGCGCGATGGGGGTCGGGGTATCGCTGGGCAAGCTGACCGCGCCGCCGGCGGTGGTGGGGCTGCTGCCGGCGACGCAGACGCCGGTGCAACTCGCGTCCTCGGTGTCGCCCCTGCCGGCCGAACCCGGGCTCACCGGGATGCCGCTGATGCCGATGATGGCGCCGACTTCCAACTCGGCGGGCAGCGGTTGGCGCAAGCGCAAGCAGCAGAAGTTCGACGACCTTGAGTACGGGGCGGAAATCCCGAAGAAGGTGATACACAGACCGCCCAGCGGAGGATGAGGGACGACGATGGTTCCTCACTACTCCGGAAGCAGAATCTCGCCGCCGGATAGTTTATTTGCGGCGCAATTGAACGGCGGCTGCCGTTCACGCGTGCCCTGTCGCGTGGGGCGCGAACATGATTGATTTCGGGCTGCTGCCGCCCGAGATCACCTCGGCGCTGATCCACTCCGGACCCGGCGCCTGGTCGATGATCGAAGCCGCGGGCGTATGGCAGGAACTCGCCGCCGAACTGGAGGGGGCCGCGAGTGGCTACACCTCGGAGCTGGCGTCCCTGGCGGGAACGTGGCAGGGCCCGTCCTCGACGGCCATGGCCCGGGCTTTCGAACCCTACATCGCTTGGCTGCGGACCACCGCGGCGCAGTGCCAGGAAATCGCCGCGTCCGTCGAAACCGTAACGGCGGCATTCGAATTGACGCACTGGACGGTGGTGCACCCCTCCGTTGTCGCCGCCAACCGGGCGCGGCTGGCAATGTTGTTGGCCACCAACTTCTTCGGGATCAACGCGCCGGCGATCGCGGAGACCGAAGCCGAGTACAACGCCATGTGGGTGAGCAACTCGGCGGCGATGTACCGCTACAGCGCCACCGCGCTCAGCGCTGTCAAGCCCACGCCGTTCACGCCACCGCCGCCGGTCGCCAACCCCTCGGGCACCGCCACCCAGGCCGCGATGGTGTCGGCCGCGAGCAATACCCAAAGCGCGGCAAGCACTTTCGCCACCACATCGGGGTCGATAATCGACACCCTGAACGTCCTTCCCTACGACCCGAACAAGGGCTGGTTCGGTTACTTCAGCACCTGGGGCAACCAGTTCATCGCCGGCGGCTTCCCCGTCAACCTGCTCAGCTACCTCGCGCAATTGAATGCGGCCAAAGCGCTTTCCGGTGTCGGCTCCGACATCGGCCAGGGCCTCGCGGAGGGCTCGGCGGCGCTGTCGTCGGCCAACGCCAGCCTCGCGAACGCGCTCAACGGAGGGGGGTCGATGCTGGCACCTCGAGGGGCGCTGGGTACCTCCGTGTTGGTGGGGAAGCTGAGCATGCCCCCGGCAACGGTCGGGATGTTGTCCGGCGTGCAATCGCCGGTGCAACTCGCCTCCGCGGTGTCCGCCCTGCCGTCGGGCGGGTCGCAGCTGCCGGGTCTGCCGGTGGCCCCGGTGCGACCGCCGTTGGGCGGCAAGGGATCTCGCGAGGGTGGCGGGCGAGACTACGACGGCATCGAAATCGGCGCCGAGCTTCCCGGCACGGTCATGAAGCGGCCCCCGTCAGCGGGATAGCTTGTGCGCCAAGGGTTCACCGGGCTGATCGTCGGCCAGGGTGAAGTAGCTCTCCTCCTCCTGCAGAAAATGCAGGCGTAGCAACGCGTGCAGCCCGTACAGGCACGCGAGGAGGTCGTCGACCTGGTCGGGGCCGACCCCTCCGCCGCCGTGGGCCAGCGCCAGGTGGGCGCCGATCCGGTCGGAGAGCCGCTGAATTTCCGCGTGGGTGCGGCTCATCGGGGCGGTCGCTTCGTTGGTGCGGAGCGGGTGCGCGAGGGCGGGGTAGAGCTCCGTCTCCTCGGCGCGTTCGTGCGGGAGTATCCGCTCGACGAGCACGCGGTGGGCCTGGCTGATCGCCGCCAGGGCCGACTCGTCGGCCGCCGCGGCCAACCGGTCGGCGGCGTCCCGCAACGAATCCACAGAGTCGCGAAGTTCGTCGTGTTCGGCGTCGAAGCGCCGCAACATCTGTTCGGTCGGTGCGGGCAGGTCCACCTCGATGCCGGGATTGCCGCGCAGGGCGCGCAGCGCGTTGAGGATCACCGCGACGTCGATGGCCTCCTGCACCAGCGCCCCAACGGCGGGCGGCAGCCACCCGAAGGCGGCGACGACCATCGCGACCAGCGACAGCGCCATCCCGACGACCGCGCTCTGCACGGCGATGCGCCGCGACCAGCGGGCGATGTCCATCGCGTCGGCGAGCCGTTCCAGCCGATCGGTGGTCAACACGATGCCGGCGGCCTCCGAGGACGCGGTGGCGCCGCGGGCGCCCATCGCCACCCCGACGCTGGCCGCGGCCAACGCGGGTGCGTCGTTGACGCCGTCGCCGACCATCACCGTCACCGCGCGCTCCCGCTCCGCGCGCACCGCGGCCACCTTGTCCGCCGGGCTTTGTTCGGCGCACACCTCGTCCAGGCCCAGCACGGCGCCCACCTCGCGGGCGGGCTCGGCGCGGTCCCCGGTGAGCATGACCAGCCGGTTCAGCCCGGCGTCCCGTAGCCGGCGCAGGGTGCGTGGCGCGTGCCGACGCAGCGGGTCGCGCGCGACACCAACCCGGAATGGGCCCGGGCGGTGGTGAACCGCGCCCTGCTCGACGGCGCCGCGATCGCCAGG
>NZ_LZJX01000045.1:0-80539 GCF_001667595.1 Mycobacterium sp. E2989
AATAGGCGTCCGGTGTGCCGGGGGCGACGCTGCCCCAGCATTCCGGCCGGTCGATCGCCCCGCCCGCGCCCGGGCGGCCCATGTTGTCCCACGTCTGGCCGGCCTGCAGGTTCTGGTCGCTGGTGATGTTCTTCAGGGCGTCGGCGCCCGGCAGCAGCGTCGCCAGGACGTCCGGCGCGACGGGGCCCGGGGCCGCCGCGGGCATCGCCGCGCTCGTGGGGGTGGAGGTCGGCGCCGCCGTCTGGGTGGGCGGTGCTGCGCCGAAGATTGCCCATGCGACCAGCCCGACCACGGCGACGGCGATGAAGGTGTAGGACAGCGCCAGTCCCGCCCGGGCGCGGTCCCGGCCGAGCTCGCCGGTGCGGCGGATCTGCGCCAGCCCGGCGTGTCCGAGGATCGCCCCGACGGGCGCGAACACGAACGCGAACACCAGCGACAGCGTCGCCAGCACGTTGACGGGCGGTCGGTGCGGCGGGGCGGGCGGGGGTGTGAAGACCGGCGGCTCGTAGTCCGGGGTGGGCGGCATCCGGCCGAGCGGGTCGTAGGTGTACGGGTTCTGCCAATACGGGTCCTGCGGGTTGGTCACGCCAGCACCTCCTTACCGGCCGACCCTGCCCGAAATGTAGCCGACGTTGGGGCGTTACAGGCCGGGCTTGGCGACGCTGACGACATAGGGCGCGCCGGCCAAAGTGAGGTACACCCGATGCGGCCCGATCGCCATGCCGGACAAGGGTGCCGCTTGGGCCGCCGGCGGCAGTCCCGCCCGGTAGCCGATGACGCGCAGGACGGGAATCGTGTGGGTTGCGAAACCGGTGAAGCTCGCCGTTTCCAGCACCACGACTTCGCGGTCGGTGGCGGCGTAGATCCGGGTGTCGTCGGTGCCCAGTTCACGGATCGCCGACGGCAGCCGGGCACTGGCCAGCACCGTCAAACCCTCGCCACCGCGCCGCGAGTCCACCGCGTAGAGCGTGGCGTCGTCGTGGCCGGCCACGTAGCTGCGCGTCACCGCGGCGCCGTCACCCGCCGACACCGCGACGTTCATGCCCAGCGAACCGCGCTCCTCGGCCGGGGACTGCGACCCCTGGTAGTGGCGGATTCCGGACGGCGCGAACACGTGGTAGTCGATCTGGCGGCCGCGGTTGGCTCCGTCGATGCTGTCGGCGGGATCACCGGCGACCGTGGCGGTGGGCAGCTTGCGCAGGCCGTACTGGTCCACCGGTGTCACCGACGTTCCGTCCGACGACAGCGCCAGCAGCATCCGCAGGCCCGCGTCCTCGGACAGATACGCCGGGGCGGGTCCGGCGTCGAAATCGCCCACCGGGCGCAGGCTTTCGAGGTCGACCTCGGCGACCCTGCCGCGCTCGGGCTGAGGCACGAACACGATGGCGGCGTCTTTCCGGCTGATCTGGAGATTGCGTCCGACCGCCATGGGTGCCGATAACCGCGTCTTGGCGTCGCCCGGGCGGTCCCCGGCGCTCACCTCGGCCAGCCGGTGATCGTCGGTGAGCGCGACAAGGGCGTGGGTGCGATACGACCAGACCGGTTCGCGCAACGGCGCGGCGACCGACCACACCTCGACGTCGGGCGCACTCGCCAATGACGCGCCCGGCGCCGCGCAGCCGGCGGCCAGGACGAGGGCGCCGAGGACCACCACCCGGCGGCGGAGACCGATGGCCACGAGCGTTCTCCTTGTTCGCAGTTGGTGGAGAACTACCCACTGGCGCATGGGCGTACCCGTTTGGTGCCCGATTTCGTCGGGTAGCCGACATGGAGCGCGCAACAGCCCGCGCGCCAAGGTAGATGGGAAGGACATCATGGCTCAGACCGCCATCAAGTCGCCCACCGATGTGGTCGACTTTCTTGTCAGTCAGCACGAACAGATCAAGTCGTTGTTCGCCACCACGCTGGCGGCGTCGGGGAAGGAACGCGAGAAGGCGTTCGTCGAACTCCGGCGATTGCTGGCCGTCCACGAAACGGCGGAAGAGGAAATCGTGCACCCGCGGGCCAAGCGGAAGCTGGCCGACGCGGCCGAGGTGGTCGACGAGCGCCTCCACGAAGAGCACGAGGCCAAGACCGTTCTGCAGAAGCTGGAGAAAATCGACGTCGACAGCGCGGAGTTCACCAGCCTGTTGACGCAGCTTCGCGACGCGGTCGTCGAGCATGCCGAGCACGAGGAGCGCGACGAGTTCGCCAAGCTGGGCCAGGAATTGAGCGGCGAGGAGCTCGAACGGATGGGCCGCGCGGCCAAGCTCGCCGAGGCGATCGCGCCGACCCGCCCGCATGCCGGTGTCGAATCGCAGGCGGCCAACCTGGCCGCCGGACCGTTCGCGGCGATGCTGGACCGCGCCCGCGACGCCATCGTCGGGAAGGGCTAATGGCTCACTGGGGCGCCCCCACCCGAGGGGGAGCGGGGGCGCCCCAGCCCCGGCAAGGGAATCAGATGACCGCAACCAAGGCACCCGGTGCCGAGCGCTACCTGCCCGAGCGGCGGTCGCTGGATGCGCTGCGGGCGGCGGCCGAATGTTGCCGTGGCTGCCCGCTTTTCGCCGATGCCACGCAGACGGTTTTCAGCCGCGGGGACTCGGGAGCGCCGCTCATGCTGGTGGGCGAGCAGCCGGGGGATCAAGAGGACCGCGCGGGGGAGCCGTTCGTCGGGCCGGCCGGCCGACTGCTGGCCCGCGCGCTCGAGGACGCCGGCATCGCCCCGGCGTCGACGTACGAGACCAACGCGGTCAAGCACTTCAAGTTCACCCGCAAGGGTGGCAAACGGCGCATCCACCAGAAGCCCGGCCGCACCGAGGTGGTCGCCTGCCGGCCCTGGCTCATCGCCGAGATCGAGGCGGTGCGCCCGCGGGTCATCCTGTGCCTGGGCGCCACCGCCGCGCAATCCCTTCTGGGAGCGGACTTTCGGATATCGGCCCAGCGGGGCCGACAGGTGCGGATGCCGCCGTCGGCCGTCGACGTGCAGCCCGACCCCATCGTCGTCGCGACGGTCCACCCGTCGGCGGTGCTGCGCGATCGCAGCGACGGGCACGACGAGGCCTACCGGCTCTTCGTCGAGGACTTGCGCAGCGCGCGTTCGTCAGTCGACGCCAACAGGTGACTCGGCCTCGCCTCAACTCTTCTTGTGCGGCATGAACTCCTGCGCCTTGGTCTTGAGGCCCACCTTGACGAAGCCGACGCGGTCCTCGTCACCGGACAGCACCGCGGCCGTGGCCGACTTGAACTGTTCCCAGGTGGCGTGCGGCGGGATGGGCGGCATGTCCGGGTCGGTGAAGACGTCGAGCACCGTGGGGCGGTCGGCCGATAAAGCCTGCCGCCACGCGCCCTGCAGCTCCTCCGGGTCCTTGATGGCCATCGCGTTCAGGCCGAGGCTGGCCGCGAACGCCGCGAAGTCGACGTCGGGAAGCGCCTGCGATTCATGGAATTTCGGTGCGCCCGCCATGGCGCGCATCTCCCAGGTGACCTGGTTGAGGTCGTTGTTGTGCAGGATCGCGATGATCAGGCGGGGGTCCTTCCACTCCTGCCAGTACCGCTTGATGGTGATCAGCTCGGCCATGCCGTTCATCTGCATGGCGCCGTCACCGACGAACGCGATGACGGGCCGGTCCGGGTGGCCGAATTTGGCGCCGATCGCGTACGGCACGCCGGGGCCCATCGTCGCAAGGGTGCCGGATAGCGAGCCGCGCATGTCGCCGCGGAAGCGCAGATTGCGGGCGTACCAGTTGGCTGCCGAACCGGAATCCGCTGTGATGATGGCGTTTTCGGGGAGCTGCGGGGAAAGCTCGGAGTACAGGCGCATCGGGTTGATGGGGTCGGCACTGACCATCGCCTCCTTGTCCATGGTCTCCCACCACCGTGCCACATTCTTCTCGATGCCCTCCCGCCACGACCGGTCCTCTTTGCGGCGCAGGTGCGGAATCAGCGCTCGCAGGCCGGCTTTCGCGTCGGCGACCAGGTTGACCTCGTACGGGTAGCGCATCCCGATGAGCCGGCCGTCCACGTCGATCTGCACCGCGCGGGCCTGACCGAAATCGGGCAGGAACTGCGTGTACGGGAAACTGGATCCGACCGTTAGCAGGGTGTCGCAATCGCGCATCAGCTCATAACTGGGGCGCGTACCCAGCAGGCCGATAGAGCCTGTGACCCAAGGCAATTCGTCCGACAAGACGTCCTTGCCCAGCAGCGCCTTGGCCGCGCCGTCGACCAGCAGGTCGGCCACCTCGGCGAGTTCTTCGCGGGCCCCGCGGGCGCCGGTGCCCACCAGCATGGCGACCTTCTTGCCGGCGTTGAGGATGTCGGCCGCGCGCCTGATCGCCGCGTCGTCCGGGGCGATCTGCGGGTATTCGATGCCCAGGCTGGAGGGCACCATCTTGAACGCGTGCTCGGGCGGGGAGTACGGCAGCTCTTGCACGTCACTGGGAATGATCAACGCCGTCGGGGCCCGCTGGGTCATCGCGATGCGGATCGCGCGGTCCAGGACGTTGGGCAATTGCTCGGGGACCGTGATCATTTGGACGTAGTCGCTGGCGACGTCCTTGAACAGGTTCAGCAGGTCGACCTCCTGCTGGTAATTGCCGCCCATCGCGGTGCGGTTGGTCTGGCCGACGATCGCCACCACCGGAACATGGTCGAGCTTCGCGTCGTAGAGGCCGTTGAGCAGATGGATCGCCCCGGGCCCGGACGTTGCCGCGCAGACCCCGACCCGGCCGGTGAATTTCGCGTAGCCGACCGCCTGGAAGGCGCTCATCTCCTCGTGGCGGGACTGGATGAACTTCGGCTTGTTGTCCGCGCGGCCCCACGCGGCCAGCAACCCGTTGATGCCGTCCCCGGGGTAGCCGAAAACCTGCTCGACGCCCCATGCCCGCAAACGCTCCAGCAGATAGTCGGAGACCTCTTGCTTAGCCATTGATGTTCCTCCTAGACAGACGGTTCGGTGAAGTGTCGCTACGTTCGCCGGCCGGCACAGCGGCCGCGCTGGACGCGGTTTGCTGCGAAGACCCGCGGCCGTGATTTTCGACCGCAGTCAGGCGTGAATGGGCGGCCAAGGCACTTCCCACTTTCGGGGCATACCCCCAATCGCCGCCGTTATTCGTGGGTCTTTCGCGCCGCGGCCACGGCGTTGCCGGGGCCGCGGTTACAACCCCTGCGGGCGTGCCTCCTGCATCGTTTGAGAAGCGGTTTGCCGGAGCAACTTTCGGACGGTCGTCTGCTCACGCGCTCTTGGGCAGCGCGGATGATTCCCCCGCGCTGTGGCCCCTGGCCACCCGCCGGATCAGCATGCGGGTGGCCTTGTCCAGGATCTCCTGGGCCGCGTCGGGGTGCCGAGCGCGTTCGGCGCGCCGCGCCGCCGACGCGATCGTCAGCCCCTGCTCGTAGCCGGTCACGACGCGCGGATCCACGTAGGAGCCGCGGGCCACCGCCGGGGTGTTGCCCAGCTCCTCGGCGACCTCCTTCATCACGGCGGACTCCACCCGTTTGGCCACCCGCCGGGAAACGGCCGGGTCCGCATCGGCGAATGCCGTCGCGGCCAACACCGTCCCGTGCCAGGTGCGCAAATCCTTCACCGTGTATTCGTTGCCGACGAGCTCCTTGAACCGGGCATTGAGGTCATCGGAGCGCACATCGAGCCAGCCGGCCGAGGTGCGGCACACCAGGAGTCGCTCGGTACGGTCGGGCCGGCGCATCAGCGCGCGCACCGCGCGGACCACTTCGGGGTCCTCGATCTCCACGGTCCGCCGCACGCCGCTCTTGGCGG
Organism: Mycobacterium sp. E2989; assembly: GCF_001667595.1. Classification (NCBI taxonomy): domain Bacteria; kingdom Bacillati; phylum Actinomycetota; class Actinomycetes; order Mycobacteriales; family Mycobacteriaceae; genus Mycobacterium; species Mycobacterium sp. E2989. Next base: position 5,759 of record NZ_LZJX01000045.1, read on the forward strand.
GGAAATCGAATTCGACCGAGTCGCGGCGGACCACCACGTGTTCGCACAGCAGCGTCGCCAGCCCGTAGGATTCGTGCTCTTCGGCGTACTGCTCGCCGCCGGCGCGGAAGTAACCACGATCCAGCAGACGCAGCGCGAGCGCCAGCACCCGCTTGCGGGTCAGGCCGCTGCGGTTCAGGTCTTTCGCGATGGCCGCGCGCCAATGGGGCAACCGGGTGGACAGTTCCAGGACGCGGTCGAACTTTTCCTCGGCGCGTTCCTGCTGCCACGCGGTGTGGTAGAGGTACTGGCGGCGGCCGGCCGCGTCGACGCCGACGGCCTGGATGTGGCCGTTGGGGTGCGGCGAAATCCATACGTTCTTCCAGGCCGGCGGAATGACCAGATCCTTGATCCGCTGCAGGGTTTGGGGGTCGGTCAGCAGATCGCCGTCGGGCCCGTAATACGCGAAGCCCTTGCCACGGCGCTTACGCGCGATGCCCGGTTTACTGAGAACGCTGCGACGCAGCCGCATCTTATGCCTCCAGTTACGTTCGCTGACTGGACAATTACCCGCAGCGGCAGCCCTTCACACGTGCAAAGAAACGACCCGCCACAGCGTCGTGGCGGGTCGCATCTCGCAGCCGGATCAGCCGGCCATGAATTCCTGGTAGGCCGACTCCAGCGTCGGCGGCAGGGCCTTGACGTTGCACTGCCGTTCGGTGTCGCCGATCGGGGCCAGGATGCCGCGCAGGTCGTAGTACTCCTGCGGGTGGGCCGTGAAGTAGCCCCGCAGGCTCGACTCGGCCTCGGGACGCGGCTGGCCGTAGGCGGCAGTGACCACCTGATTGGCGCCCGGGTGGGCCGCCAGGTACTGCTCGGCCGAGCCCTGCACGGACGAAACGGTGGCGTTCACGCCGCCGGGGCTGCAGTCGGGCGCTGCGGCCGCCGACGGGGCGCCGACGACACCCATGGCGATTCCCCCGAGCAGGCAGCCGGCACTGATGCCGGCCAGACGCCGGCGCGCGACAATACTGCTGATTTTCATGATGGGTTTGTCCTTCGAAATTGTGAATCTGTTCTTTCCAAAGAGGCTCCCGATCCTCGAAAACCAACGTAGCGGAAGAAAAGAAGTGGTCGCGTTCGCTGACGACGACCGGACGGCCGCCAACCCGCCGATCCGGCACGGAACGCGGTCGTTCACTAAGTCGGCGATCAATTTTTGCGGTAATCCTTAAGGAAAACCGTGTGGTTCTTAAGGAATCGTGATCATCTTCGTGATGAAATCGTGACCCGCAGTCGGCTCTGAACGGGTCCTCACCCGCGAATGGTTCCCCGGATCAGCTCGAGCGCGTCGGCCACCGAATCGACCAACGGCAAGCGCAGCCCGGTGACAAGCCGGGTCAGCCGGTGCAGCGCCTCACCGCCGACGACGCTGCAGTGCAGACGGGCGAGCCGACACTCGTCGTCGACGAGCAGCAGCGCGCGAAGGCCGGCGCTGCCGAGGTAGTCCACGAGGCTGACATCCAGGATCAGCGGGACCCGCAGCCGCACGAACCGGCGGGCCGCTTGTGCGACGAGGTCGGCGTTGGACGCGTCGATCTCTCCCTCGACGCGCAACACGGTGGCCACTCCATGCACCCGCACGTGCAGTCGCGCCCCGGCGCAATCGATTTCATAGCAGTCGAGCCGTTCCTCGGCTCGGAAGGGTTGAGCAGTCATCTGATCGCCCGTCGGGCTTGTGGTGGGTGAGCGACCAGTTGCCCAGGGCCGCTCGATAGGGGCAGCTGTGGACTCAACCTGAGCTGAGCCTAACCCCCGGCTTCCCTGCGCGGGTGGGAATGGCTCTTGCCACGAAAACTCTTCGTTTCATGGCTTCACCACGCCCACTCAGGCCGGGGTGAAATCCGGCCGGTGCAGGGACGCGGCCGCGTTCTCGCGGCCGTCCTTCGTACCGTCCGTGACCGCGGACGCCTGGGTGCGCAGCCAGGTATCGAGGTCGGGGCCCAGCACGATTGCGCGATCCGGAGCCAGCAGCGCTCCGGCGGCGAGCGGGGCAGCCGCCGGCTGCACTGCGCGCACCGGGCGGCTATCGCCTTGCTGGGCAAGCACTTTGGTGGTCAACTCTGGCAGCCGAATCGTGTTCGGGCCGGTGATGGTGCGCGGCGTGGGCGTCTGTCCCAGGGCCGTCTCAACGATCACGTCGGCCACGGTGTCGGCGGCGATCGGTTGAATCAGCCAGTCTTCGACGAGCACCTCGTCCCCGTCACAAGTCACCGGCCCCGCGGGGCCGGTGGCCGACTCGTACCACGTGGTCGACTTCACCACGGTGGTCGGGACCGGGCCGTCGAGCAGGATCTCCTTGGCCGCCCGCTTGGCTTCGAAGAACGGGACGCCGTCGAACACCGGGTCGTCGATGCCCGCCATCGTCGACACCACCAGGCGCTGCACCTCCCGTGCGGCGCACACACCCATGAGATTGTGCGAGGCGGTGGTGAACGCCTGCGGATCGGTGGGCTGCCCGTCGTCCGCCACTGGATTGGACACGTCGATCGCCACATCGACCCCCTTGAACGCCCGGTACAGGCCCTCCCCGCTCAGCAGGTCGATGCCATGCGCGCGGGACACCTCCACGACCGCGACGTCGCGGGCCCTGAGCCTGGCGACGACGCGGGCGCCGGCGGTGCCGGTCGCTCCGATGACGGCGATGGTGGTCAGCAGCCTCACCCGCTTTCGTTGGTCGCTGATTACTACCCGCCGAATCCCGCTTCAAACGTTCCGATTCCGCCGCGGTCCGGTCTCGTGATCGCCCGCACGTTCCCGTTTGACTGGTCGGCCGACGGGAACGCCGTAGGGACGAATTGACAGTAACCAACAGGGAGGTCGACCCATGGGGGATGACAAGAGCGGACCGCAGGAAGCCGTCAAGGGCGCCGTCGAGGGCGTGAAGGGCAAGGTCAAGGAGGCCGGCGGAACGGTGCTCGGCCGCGACGACATGGTCGAGGAGGGTCAGGCCCAACAGGACAAGGCCGACGCTCAGCGTGACGCGGGCAAGAAGGAGGCCGAAGCCGAGTCCGCGCGGGCCGGCGCCGAGGCCGCCGAACAGCGCCAGAAGGAAAACCAGTAGCTAGTTGGTGAAGGGGTCCGGTCCCGCTCGGGGCCGGGCCCCGTTTCCGTCTCGACGTCGCGGGCAGGTTTCAAACCGCCACGCCCGGTTATCCCCGGCTAGGACCGGAGGTGGCCAATGGGTTTGAGCGATCGCGTCTTGAACATCGTCGCGTTCCTGCGCGCGGGCTACCCGAACGGTGCCCCCGCCCACGGCTACACGCCGGTGCTGGCGCTGCTGCCGCGCCGGGTGACCGACGACGAGGTCGCCACCATCGCGACAAAGTTTCCGATGCCGCGTTCGGTATCCAGCGTGGACGTCGGGGTGGAAATCACCCGGGTTACCGACGCGCTGCCCTCGGTGGACGAGATCGAGCGGGTCAGGCGCCGGCTGACCGCGATGGGCTAGCCGATCATGCGTGTTGGAGGTCGACGACCAGCGGTCGATGGTCGGAAATTCCCATCGGTTCGGCGTCGACGGCACTGCCGCGCAGGCGGCGGTCGTCGGTCAGAATGTGATCCAGCTGCCGGTCCGGCGCGTGCGCGGGAAAGGTGGCGGCGCTGGCCAATGCCCGCATGCCCGACCAGCGGCGCACTGCCCTGGGGGTCATGTTGAGGTCCCCGGTCAGCAGCCGCGGGCCCGGAAAGCCGCGCAGGTCGTGCACCAGGCGGCGCAACTGGCGCCGATTCCAGCCGGGCACGAAGGACAGGTGCGTGTTGGCCACCGTCAGCCCGCCCATCGGGGTGTGCAGCTGCGCGATGACCGCCGCCCTCGGCTCCTCGTCGACGACCATCACCCGGTTCGGGCCCGGCAGGTACATGGGGAAGCGCATGGGAATGCGGGGCAGCCGCACCACCTGCCAACTGGCCACCGGGTATCGCGACAGCAGCGCGATCCCGTAGGCCGCGGTCCCCGGTTGCTCGCGACCCGTGGCGGCCATCCACGTCGCCCCGGGTGTGCCGGAGATGGCCGCCACGAACCGGTGTTCCACGGCTCCCATGGCTTCGGCCGCGACCGCGGTGAGGTCGGCGCGGTCGGACCGCGGCTGGTCGCAGTCGACCTCTTGCAGGCTGAGCACGTCGGGGTCGAGGCACCGCACGCAGTCACGCAGCCGCTGCAACTCCACCCCGTCACCGACGGTGCGGCCGTGCAGGATGTTGAAGGTCGCCACACGCATAGGGGTTCTCCTACCCACTTTCCGGCTCGTGCAGTCATGCCGGGGCGTGGTCAGCGGAAGACCACCTCGCCCACCGCGAGCAGCCGTTGCAGGACGAACGGCGGCAATATTGGCGGCGTTTCGCCGCGCCCGGGCCGCAATTGACTCCGATAGCATTGCGCGGCTTGGCGTTTGCGATTCACGGCCCAGCCGGGCGCCGGGACTCGGTGGGCACGCTCCCACGGCACCGCGGGGTCGGCCGGGGTGGCCCAGTGCCACATCCAGACCGGATATTCCAGCAGCGCGACGCCGGTGCGCGAGCAGGCCGCCGCCGCCGCGCGGCCCACGGCTTCGTAGTCGTGATGCCCGTCGCGGCGCCAGGGGGCGGCGCACCAGGCGTTGGGGCCTGCGGTTCGCAGAATGTCCACCAGCGCCGCGGTGAGGCGGTCCTGGTGCTTACCCAGCTCGCCGTCGGGCAACCCGAGCCGGACCGGGGATGCCGCCCCTAAAACGCTTGTGGCCCTGCGAAGTTCGTAACGGCGCGTCGTCGAAAGCCGAATGCGGCCGGACAAGGTCGCCCCGGGCTGGGCGGCGCCGCCGTCGCTGACCGACACCACCCGCACATCGACGCCCGACGCGACCAGTTGGGCGATCATCGCGCCCACACCGAGGGTCTCGTCGTGCGGGTGGGGCGCCACGACGATCAGGCGCCGACACCTCGTCAGGTCCAGTTCCGGCAGGGGGCCGCGCTCAAAAGCCGCCAGCCACAACGGTGCTGGGGTGCCGCCGTGGGTCAGCGGCTTGGCCGCGAACCGGGCGCTGTTGCTGGTGGGCGCGGTCATGACGGCCTCAGCGGTTGCTGCCCGCCAGCCGCCCGAGCTCGGCGAGATCGCGCTCGGCGTGGCTTTGCCGGATGTAGATGCTCAGATCGGCGACGCGCTGGGCGTGCCGCCCGTCCTGGCACAGCGGGCCCGGGCCCAGCGCCCGGCCGGTGCGGGTGATGGCCTCGTCGACCGCGTGCTCCACCACCGTGCGGACGCGCCGGGCCAGCAGTTGGGCGGTCCCGCTCCGGTCGAAGGGGTCCGAGTCGACCTGCGCCGCGGCGGCGGCCAGGATCGCGTCGCCGGCGGCGGGCGCGGCGTCGACGGCGCCGAGGTGCGCCAACGAGTAGGCGTCGGCGGATTGGCTTCCGGCGCAACGGTATAGCGGATCCGCGACCCGGCGCGCGCCGCCAAGCCAACAGGCGGCCACGCCGATAGCGCCATGCCAGAACCCCGACCGGTCCACGTAGTCGCCGGGATCGCCAACGGCGACGGCGTGGGTATTGGTGAATTGCACCGGCCTCGTGTCGCTGCCGGCCATGCCGGCGTTCCACCAGGTGCTCGGCAACGGCTTGACGCTTGCGTCCGTGACCTGCACGGCGAACAGGCCCCGTGATCCGTCTTCGAGCCGGGCGGTCACCAGGGCGTGGGTGCAGAACCCGGCGCCCGAGCACCACACCTTGGTGCCCGTGAGCGTGAACGCACCGTTGGTGTCGGTGGCGGTGAGCACCGCGTCCGGGGACTCGGTGGCCCAAACCGCCCACAGCTGACCGGATTCCGGGGGTTTACCGCCCAACTCGTGGAGGATGGCGACGGCATCGACGTGGGCTTCGGCAACCCTGGCCGCCACGATGTTCTCTTCGGCGAGCGAGGCCAGGCGCTGCCAGCGTTCGGCGGTGCGCCCCGAGGCGGGTAATGGTAGCTCGAGCCGTCCCGACTCGAGCCAATGCCTGACCAGTCCCGCCGTCACGCGCAATCACCCGCCGCCGATCTCCTCAGGTGCCTGAGGCGGAAAGCGAACCCGTGTGGCGCCCGAGCCTGGGTTCGTGCCGACGTGAGGAGGAAGAGTTCGGTATTGCGGTGGACGCGGTGGCCGGCGACCTCGAAGCGGTCGGCCGGGGCGGCGTCCTCGCCAGGGGCTGGCGCACGAAGGCCGGCCACCGATAGCCCCCGCCCGACGCGGGCGGGGGTCACTAAGGCTGCGGCATCATCGGCGCTTAACCAAGCGGTTAACACCTCGACAGAATTTCCCAATTGGCCGCAAGTTAAACAGTCTTAGCACCCTCGGCGACACATCCGCGCAGGTTGTAGCTCGTCGCCAGCGGGGTATGACCTAGGGACCATGGCACCCATCGAGCCCCCCGCACCCGGCGCGGCGCTGCGGGAAGCGCTACGCGGCGCTGCCTCTGCGCTCAAGGAAAACGGCCCCCGGTTCGCGTTGGCCGGCAGCTACGCGCTGTGGGCCTACGGCGCGCCGGAACCCACCCACGACGTGGATTTGGTGGTGGCCGAGTCCGACGTCGACGACGCGGTGGCCACCCTGAGCGACGCCGGCTTCGCCGTGGAGCGGCCCCCGGAGGACTGGCTCTTCAAGGCGCGCACCGGCGACACGGTCGTCGACGTGCTGCACCGCGTCAACGGCGTTCGGGTGGAATCGAACACGCTGGACTGCGCCGAGCAGCACGACGTGCTGGCGATCAGGATGCCGGTGTTGCCGCCCACAATGGTGCTCATCCAGCAACTGCGCGCCCTGCACGAGCACTACTGCGACTTCGCCAAGCTGTTGCCGGCGGTGCGCGCCGTGCGCGAGCGGCTGGACTGGGAGCGGGTCAGGGCGTGCACCGCGGACAACGACTACGCGGTCGCCTTCCTGGTGTTGGCCGATCGGCTCGGCCTCACGGCTCAGTGATTGCGTAGCTTGGCTACCAGCTTGTCCTTGGTCAGGCTCGAATACCCGGACATGCCAAGCTCTTTCGCGCGCTTCCTCAGCTGGGGGACGGTCCAGTCCTGATACGAGCCGGACTTGCCGCCCTTGCGCGCGACCGAAGACTTACCCCGCGCCGCGGCCGCGTTGGAGATCCGGGCCGCCTTCTCCTTGGAGTCGCCCTGCTTGCGCAGGTCCTTGTACAGCTTTTCATTCTTGATCGACGAATTCGGCATGATTCATCCTCCTTGTCCGCAAGTGGTCAGGGTGCCCGCGCGGGCCGGGGTGGAAACCCATCAGATGGCATGGCGCCAACGCCTATCCCTGCGGGAGCGGGTTACTTACGATTGAGGCGGGTAGTCGAGGGGCAGTGTTCACAGCAAGCAGCGAAAACAATGATCTGCGCGGCGTGGTGGCGATCGGCGCCTCGGCGGGCGGGGTGGAGGCGCTGTCGAAGGTGGCGGGGGGATTGTCGCCGGACGTGCCCTACGCCTACCTGGTGACCCTGCACGTCCCGGCCGGCGCGCCTAGCATCCTGGCCCGCATCCTGAACCGGAGCGGCCCGCTGCCCGCCGTCGCGGCCGAACACGGTGGCGAGCTCGAACCCGCGCACATCTACGTCGCCCGTCCGGATCGCCACCTGCTCGTCGACGACCACCACGTGGTGCTGGCCCAGGGGCCGACCGAGAACGGGCACCGGCCCGCGATCAACGCGCTGTTCCGTTCGGTCGCGCTGGCCTACGGGCCCATGGCGATCGGCGTCCTGCTCTCGGGCGTGCTCGACGACGGGGTGCTGGGGCTGGCCGCGATCCGCGCGCGGGGCGGCACCACGATCGGCCAGACGCCCGAGGACGCGCTGTTCCCCGCGATGCCGATGAACGCGCGTGAGGCCGGCGTGCTGGATCGGCAGGCCGCGGCGGCCGAGATCGGCGCCGTTCTCAAAGAACTGTCGCACCGCGAACTAGAGGATCCGGGAATGGAGCGCGACACCGCAATGGAACTGGAGAACCGCATCGCCATGGCGTCGCGATTCTCGACCGATTTCGACACCCAGCAACTGGGCACGCCGTCGGGCTACACCTGCCCGGATTGCAACGGCTCGCTGGTCGCCATCAGCGAGGGCAACTTCCGCTGCCAGGTCGGTCACGCCTGGACCGCCGAGGCCCTCCTCGGCGCGCGGGATACCGAAGTCGAGGGCGCGCTCTGGGTCGCCGTCCGAAGCCTGCAAGAGAAGGCGCGGTTGGCCCGTCAGATGGCGGACAGGGTAGGCCCCGGTCGACTCGAGCGGCGTTACACCGAGCTGGCCGACGAAACCGAACGGGCGCTGCAAGTGCTCAGCGACCGGCTGGCGGACAACGCCCCGCACGGCGGTGAACCCGGTGGCTGAGCGACCGTCGGCGGTCCGCGTCGACACCGAAGCGCAACGGGACGTGCCGATCCTGGCGGTGGACGGGGTGCTCGACAGCTTCACCTATCGAAGCCTCCGCGACACCGTGATCAAGGCGGCCCTCGACGAGCCACGCGCGGTGATCGTCGACGTGGACCGGCTTGCCGTGCCGGCGTCCTCCGCGTGGACGGTTTTCACCAGCGCTCGCTGGCACGTCGGCATCTGGCCGGACATCCCGATACTGCTCGTGTGCGCGAAGCCCGAGGCGAGGCGGGCCATCGTCGCGGGCGGCGTGGCCCGCTATGTGCCGGTCTACGCCAGCCGCGAGGCGGCACTGGAAGCCGCGCTCAGCCGGTCGTTGGAAATGCGGCGTCGGGCGCGCGCGGAGCTGCCGCACACGCGAGGCAGCCTCGGCCTGGCCCGCGCGGTCGTCACCGATTGGCTGACCGAATGGGACTGCCGCGAGGTCATCCCCGTCGCCTCCACGGTCGCCACCGTCTTCGTCGAGAACGTCCTCGACCACACCGAGAGCGCACCGGTGCTGCTGATCGAAAGTTACCGGGACGCCGTGACTGTCGCGGTCGAGGACGGCAGTGACCGCCTGCCCAGCCGCCACGAGGATGCCGATCGGGGCGCCGAGATCGTCTCCGGTCTGGCCATCGTCTCCGCACTGTGCCGGGTGTGGGGCAGCACCCCGACCTCGACGGGCAAGACGGTGTGGGCATTGGTCGGTCGCGAGAATGAATTCTGACCGTCGCGAGTAGTGTTCAAGTCCTTCGACCACGCTTGATGGGACCTGGATGGACGGCACGACCGACGAGGCCTTCGAGGCGCTGTTGCGCTACATGCGCGATTCCCGCGGCTTCGACTTCACCGGCTACAAGCGCACATCGCTGATGCGGCGCGTCCGTCATCGAATGGACCAGGCGGGTTTCACCTCTTTCGAGGAATACCTCGACTTCTTGCAGGCCAGTTCCGACGAATTCGCCGCGCTCTTCAACACCATCCTGATCAACGTCACCGCTTTCTTCCGCGACCCGGAGGCGTGGGAATACGTCGGCTCCGAAGTCATCCCCCGGATGCTCGCCGAGCGGGGTCCCGGCGATCCGATCCGGGTGTGGAGCGCGGGATGTGCCTCCGGGGAGGAGGCCTACACGCTGGCCATGCTGCTGGCCGAGAACCTGGGTCCCGAGGCGTTCCGGCAGCGGGTCAAGATCTACGCCACCGACATCGACGAGGACGCGCTGTCCGAGGCGCGCGCGGCTTCCTACGACGCCAAGGCCGTCGAATCGGTGCCCGCCGACCTCTTGACGCGCTATTTCGAGCAAGTCAACGGCCGCTACGTCTTTCAGAAGGATCTGCGCCGCGCGGTGATCTTCGGCCGCAACGACTTGGTCAAGGATGCGCCGATCTCCCGCGTCGACCTGCTCGTGTGCCGCAACACGCTGATGTACCTCAACGCCGAGACGCAACGAAACGTGGTGGGGCGCCTGCATTTCGCCCTTGCCCCGCAGGGAACGCTGTTCCTCGGGCACGCCGAGATGCTGCTCAGCCACGGGGATCGGTTCACCCCGCTGAACCTGAAGCACCGAATCTTCCGCAAGGCGGTCGGAAGCCACACCGGCGTCGAGCGCTACGACCCCGCCGGCGCATTCTACGAACGCAACGTGGACCTGACGGGGTTGAGCACGGTGCGCGACTTGGCTTTTCGTGCCAGCCCGGTGGCACAGATCGTGATCACCGGCGAGGACACGGTCGCGATGATCAACCAGCAGGCCGAGACCCTGTTCGGGCTCTCGGCCCGCGACATCGGCCGGCTGCTGCGGGACCTGGAGGTGTCCTACCGCCCGGTGGAGCTGCGCGCCTACCTGGAGCAGGCCAAGGTGGAGCGCCGGTCGGCGCGCATCCAGGACGTCAAATGGCAACGGCCGGGCGCCGATACGGTGTGGTTCGAAATCCACATCAACCCGCTCGTCGATGCCGAAAACGGTCTGCTCGGTGTGTCGATCGTGTTCTTCGACGTCAGCGCGACGCGCGCCCTCCTGGACAAGGTGGTCCAGACCAACCGTCAGTTGGAAGCGGCGTACGAGGAGTTGCAGTCCACCAACGAGGAACTCGAGACCACCAACGAGGAACTTCAGTCCACCGTGGAGGAACTCGAGACCACCAACGAGGAATTGCAGTCCACCAACGAAGAACTCGAAACGATGAACGAGGAGCTGCAGTCCACCAACGACGAACTGCACACCATCAACGACATGTTGCGGGAACGCAGCCTCGAGTTGGACGACGCGAAGAACTTCCTGGATTCGCTCATCGATTCCGTCCGCATGGGAATGGTCGTCGTGGACCGCGAAATGACGGTGATCCTGTGGAACCGCGGCTGCGAGGAGCTTTGGGGCCTGCGGTCCGACGAGGCGACCGGCACCAGGCTGACGAGCTTGGACATCGGGCTGCCGCTGGAAGGCGTGCGGCCGCTGATCGGCAATGCGTTCGTGGATGCCGACAGCTTCGGTGAGACCGAAGTGGACGCGATCAACCGGCGCGGCCGGCCGACGCGGGTCCGCGTCACGTGCACGTCGTTTCGTTCCGGCGAGGGGACGGTCGGCGGAGCGCTCCTGCTCATGGAGGTGGTGAACTAGCCAGCCTCACCGTCCCCACCGCGCGGCCGCTTCCTCGGCCGCTTGGTGGGCCAACTGCGCCCGGCGCCGCGACTCCGCGGCCCGGAGTCGCGCCGTTGCCACGGTTTGGGCGGTGGCGCCGGATCCCGCCGACAGGTCTTTACGCCTGCGGCTGAGTTCGGCCGCGCGCAGCCCGGCGAGTTCGGCGCGGCCCGTCGGGTTGTTGACGATGTCGTCCTGTACCGGGATTGGGTCCGGATCGGGTTCTTCCACCCCCGGGTCCAACCGAACGCGGGTGTGGGGCGGCAGCGGCGCGCCCGCGACGATGCCGACCAGCACCCGGCCAATCTCCTGGATGGGCAACACCAGGTCGGCACCGGCGCGCGCCGCGGCCAACGGCATCGACGAGTACCGGGCGGTTTCGGGGCTCTCGGCGACGACGATGGCTCCCGCTCGCTTCATCGCCGCGGTGCCGCCGGCCCCGTCGTGACCGGAGCCCGACAACACCGCCGCCACGCTACGCGGCCCGTACGACCTGGCGACCGATCGGAGCAGCACGTCGAAGCGCCTTATCCCACGGACCTTCGCGAGGTGGCAGCGGCCGTCGGGGGCCAGTTCCATGTCCATGCCCGGCGGACAGACCACGGTCTGCCCGGGGACGAGGACGTGCCCGTCGTGCGCCCACCCGACCCCGCGTTCGGTCTGGCGGCAAAGGATCGCCGGCAACACGCTGTCGTGGTCGCCGAGGTGTTGCTGCACGACGATGGCGGCGGGGAGATCGGTAGGCAGATCACTCAAAACCGTCGACAGCGCGTGCAATCCACCCGCCGACGCCAGCAGGACTACCAGCTCGACTGGGGGGCGATGTGCGTCGCTCGCCACGCATTCAGTTTCGCAAATCCCCGGCCCGCGAGCGGGCCTGCTATCCGGAATGCGAAACGAGCGCGCGGTGTGCGAAGCCACCGGGGGCGCCGCAGTTTCGTGGATAACGGTCCGGGTACGCCACAGTAGTGACGACGCAAGGGGGTCGGCAGTGAGGATCGCGATCGTCAGCGGCGACGACATCGTCGGTGACGACCCGCAGCAACTCGCCGCCGCGCTCGCGTCCCGGGGCCATGCGGTCACCGCGTTCGTCCGGCGCAAGGGCCACCCGCCGGTGAACACCAGCGGCGCCCACCGCGCCTTGTCGGTGCCGGTTGGCCCCCGCGAGGCGAAGTCGCCATCGGACGTGCTGCCATATATCGGGGACTGGGCGGGGGCGCTCGCCCGCGAATGGGCAACCGACGCGCCCGACGTCGTGCACACCTATGGCTGGCTCGGCGGTTTGGCCGCCCAACTGGCCGCCCGGCGCCACGACGTGCCGACCGTCCAGAGTTTCCTGGGCCTGGCCGCCACCGATTCTCCCGGCGGAGCACCCCACGCCGACGCCGAACGGCTTCGCGTCGAACCGCTGCTGACGCGTAGCGCGATGTGGGTGACCGGCGAGAGCTCCGACGATGTCGACGCGTTGAGCCGATTGCGCCGCAGCCGCGCCAGGGTGTCCGTGTTGACCAGCGGCGTCGACGTCGAGCGATACACTTCGGATGGTCCGGCACTGTCCCGCACCCACCCGCATCGTGTTCTTTGCCTGGCGCCAAACCCTCTGCCGCACAACGGGTTTGACATCGTCATCAACGCCTTGCCAAGGGTTCCCGGCGCCGAGTTGGTGATTGCCGAAACCGATGCCACGAATCTGGATTACGACGGGGCACGCGTTCGGCTGCAACGCCTGGCCGCCGGGCTGAGGGTGGCGGACCGCGTCCGGTTCGCCGGAACCGTTGCCGGTGATGAGCTGCCGATGCTGCTGCGGTCCGCCGACGTGGTCGCGTGCACGCCCCGACAGCCACCGCGGGCGGCGGCGGCGCTACGGGCGATGGCCAGCGGCGTGGTGGTGGTGGCCTTCGGCATCGGCGTACTCAAGGACGCCGTGGTGGACAGCGTCACCGGGCTGGTGTTGTCGCCGCAAGCCCCTGGCGGACTGTCCGCTACCTTGAGAAGCCTCCTCGCGCAGGACTTTCAATGCCAGAGCATGGGCGCGGCGGGTCGCAGTCGCGCACTGTCCCGCTATGCCTGGGACCGCATCGCCCTGGACGCGCTCAACACTTATCAGCAGGTGGGAGCCCCGTCTTGGCCGCCGGAACGCTTGCGGTCGGCTGGCATGCGGTGCTGAAATTGATGACATCGTGCGAGGCCCTTCGGGTACGCCAACTATGACCACCGTGACGAGCGCAACCGAACACACCGGCTCCGGGCTGGTCGTTGAGGCGGCCGGCCCGCCGGCCGATGCGGGCCGAGTCGAGTGCGCCCCCGCCCAACCGCCCCCCTCGGGGGATCCGCTGCGGCGCGCTCGGGGATCGGCCATGGCGCGCCGGTACGACCAGTTCCGCACCATCGATGCCCAGGCCGCGCGGCAATTCTTTGCCAAGGCGTACCAGCCGGGCTGGCGCATCGCCGGCCTGACGGGTCGCTCGGCCGTCTCCCATCGGCGCTGTGAAGCGGGTTCGTTGACCGTCGACGACGTGAGCATCCAAGGACGCGTCGCGCTCGAGATCCCGGGGTCGGACACCGTCGCCGTCATCCAGCCCCGCGCGGGATCGATTAGCGTTGCCGGCGGGCCGCCCGCCACGGTCGACTTTCCCATCCTGGTCGCGCACGACATGCCGTGCCTGTTGCAGTGCAACGGGGCGCGGTTCGACGTGGTCAGCATCGGTGCGGACGTGCTGCAGAAGTTCGCCGCGGAGTGGCGGGCGCCGCTATCCCAGCAGATCCACTTCCTGGACTGGCGCCCACGCTCGCGCTCGGCTGTGCAGGCGTGGCATCGGGCGCTGGACTACGTGGCGTTGACGTTGGCCGCCCCGGAGACCGCCCAGCAGCCATTGATCGTGGCGGGGCTGGCTCCGCTGCTGGCCGGCGCGCTGCTGGGGTGCTACCCGTCCAACCTCACCGAGCAGGACCTGGCCAACGAGCCCGCGCTGCCCGAGACGCTCAAGGACGCCATATCGTTCATCCACCGGCACGCCGCCTCGGAAGTGGGCATCAACGACGTCGCGGGTGCGGTGCATCTCACACCCAGGGCGGTGCAGTACCTGTTCCGGCGCCAATTGGGCACCACGCCAACGGAATACATTCGCAGCGTTCGCCTCAGTCGCGCGCACCAGGAGCTGATCGCCGGGGCCCCGTCCAACACCACCGTCACCGAAATCGCCCAGCGGTGGGGCTTCGCGCACACCGGCCGGTTCGCGGTGCTCTATCGGCAGACGTACGGCCAGAGCCCGCACACCACCCTCCGGCACATGACGCCGCCGTCGTAGCGGCGACACGCCGCTGAGCCGCAGTTCAAAACGGACACGCCAGACTTATTTTGCGCACGCAGAATTGTATTGAAATCGCCTGGTTGAGCGCCGATTCCCGGTCCGGGGTCCGACCGTGCGAGGCGGCCTTAGCTCACATGTGTCGGCCGCAGCCGGTAGGCTCTAGTCAGGTTGAGTCCCCAGCTGCCGTTATCAACGGGCGCCATTCGGACACCGACGTCGCTCGCCCTGCACTCTCAAGCCTGAAGGGCGCACATCCCCATGACTGCTTTACCCGATCTCACTCCTGCTCGACATAGCACCGCGCTGCTCGGAGAACCGCGCAGCCGCTACGAAATCGATTGCGCCGCAGCGCAAATCAATGTCCACGCCCGCAGCACAGCCACCATTTTGCGCATCGTCGGTGAGGTGGACGCGTCCAACACCGGCCTGGTCACCGAGGCCATCCGCGGCTTCTCGCGGCTCAAGGCGCCGCTGATCCTCGACCTGACCGGCCTGGATTTCCTTGCCGGTTCGGGCCTTCGGGCGCTGCTGGTCCTCAACGAGGAGCACCGGAAAGCCCAGCTGCGGTGCTGGGTGGTCGGCGGCGCGGCGCTGCGCCGGCTGATGCGGGTGCTGCCCGATCACGGCCTGCCCATCGCCGAATCCGTCGAGGCGGCCCTTGCCCACATCGACGGCGCCACGACGGCGCGTCGCCGGTTGGTTTCGGGGTTGGCTCGCCAGCACGAACCGCAGCGCGATGCGTCCACGCGACTTCGCGGGCTGGCGTCCTAACGACCGAGGCGGCGCATCAACTGTTCGGCGGCGTAGCGGCCACTGGCGTAGGCGCCGTGCACCGTGGCCGGGTTGTTGACCCCGACCGCCTCGCCCGCCAGATACAGCCGGTCGCCGACGGGTTCAGTCAGCCTGCGCCGGTCGTCGAGACCGGATCCGGGGGCGTGAAAAGAGTAGGCGCCGCGCGCGTACGGGTCGGAGCTCCAGTTCGATGTCTTGACGTCGAGCGGCGAGACGTCGCCGAACAGGCGGCGCGCGATGGGCAGCGCGGCTTCGGTCAGATCGCGGGGCGGGGAAGATTCCACTGCCCGGGCGCGATCACCGGCGTTGAACGCCAACACGATTGGGCCGGCCGCCGAGGGCATGGTGAACCACTGGGCCCAGTCGCCGCCGTCGGCGGCGAGGTATAGATAGAAGGCGTTGTCCGCCGACCAGCCGCGCCGGTTGAAGCGGAAGAAGGTCTTGGACAGCACCCCGAAGCCCAGGGCGGCGATCGCCCGGTTGTGGCGCTCGGGGAGCGGCGGATCGAAGGCGATGGCACCGGCTTTCAGCACGCCCAGGGGCACCGTGACGATCGCGGCGGGCCCCTGAAACGACCGATCCTTGGTCCGGACTACGACGGCGTCGTCGTGTTGCGCGATCGCGGTCACCGGCGTGTTCAGTTCGATCTGCAGCCCGTTGGCAAGAAGCCTCGGCAGGGCGTCGTAGCCGTTCGTGACGGCGTCCTGGTCTCCGCCGCTGTAGTCACCCTCGTCAAACGTTATGGCGGACAATTGATCCGCGTCGGCGGCGAATTCGTCCTCGACCTCGGTCGTGAGGTAGAAGGCCAACTGGGCGCGCTCGGCGGCGGACAGGCCTTCGTCGGCGGCGGCGGCGTTGACGGCGGCGCCCAGGCTGCCGCCGTCGACCAGGTAGCGCGCCCGCTCGACGAACGCGCGCCACGGCGTCGGATCGTAGTCCAGCGGTGAGAGCTTGGGATCGATCACGAGCTTGGCCCAGCCGTAGTAGTCGGTCGTGACCAGCTCGGCCTGCGCTTGCCGGGCCAGATCCATCAGGGGGTTTTGCGACGTGCCGTGGATCCACGACGCGCCCATCTCCAGCGGGACGCCCCAGTCGCGGTCGGTGTGGACGCGCCCGCCCACGCGACCGCGGGCCTCGATGACCCGCACCGGCCAGCCCGCGTCGGTGAGGCTGCGGGCGGCGGACAGCCCGGCCATCCCGGCGCCGACGACCAGCACCGAGCGGGTGTCCGGCGGCGGCGGGTGCGCCGCCGGCGGGCGCTCGGGCGCACAGGCGGCCATCAGCCCGCCGCCGACCATGGCTGCGGTGATGAATTCCCGACGGGACATCGGGTACACGGGTGTTAGCGTCTCATGAGAACGTTTGCCGGAATTACCGAATCCGAACGGACCTTAGGGATAAACTTGCGACAGACCTTAACTGCGGCGACGGGGCCACGTTCGAGGGGGGAACGGCGATGAGTGCTCGACGATCGGCCCGCGCAGCCGACCCCTACCCCGACGAGTTGCCGCCCAGCCAGACGGTTGCCGTGCGGGCCACCGACGGCACCCGCCTGCACGCGGAGGTGTTCGGGCCGCCCGACGGCTATCCGATCGTCCTGACGCACGGCATCACCTGCGCCATCCGGGCCTGGGCATACCAGATCGCGGACCTGGCCAACGATTACCGCGTGATCGCCTTCGACCACCGCGGCCACGGCCGCAGTGGCATGCCTCGGCGCAACGGGTACAGCCTGAAACACCTTGCGTCCGACCTCAATTCGGTCATGGACGCGACGCTGGCGCCGCACGAGCGCGCCGTGCTGGCCGGCCATTCGATGGGCGGCATCACCATCGCCGCGTGGTCGGCGCGGTACCGGCACATGGTGCGCCGGCGCGCGGACGCCGTCGCGCTGATCAACACCACGACCGGTGATCTGGTCCGCAGGGTGCAGCTGCTGTCCGTGCCGCACGGGCTCTCGCCGGCCCGGGTGGTCGCGGCCCGCGCGCTGATCAACGCGTTCGGCGGGTTCCCGATCCCCACCGCCGCCCGCATCCCCAGTCGTCACCTGGTCGCGTTGCTCGCGGTGGGCCGGGACGCCGACCCGAGCGTCGCCAAAATCGTGCACCGGTTCTTCGAAGAGACCTCGCCGGCCGGGCGCGCCGGCTGCGCCAGGATGCTGGTCGCCGCGCTGGGGTCGCGCTACCTCGAGCTGGACGGCCTGACGGTGCCGACCCTGGTCATCGGCAGCGAACGCGACCGGCTCACCCCGATCAGCCAGGCCCGCAGGATCGCGAGCACCGCGCCCAACGTCATCGGCCTGGTCGAACTGCCCGGCGGGCACTGCTCGATGCTGGAACACCCGCGCGAGGTGAACCGCCACCTGCGCGCGCTCGCCGAATCGGTGACCCGGGACGTGCGGATCAGCTCATAGCAAGGCGGTGATTTCGGCGGCCGCGCGCTGACCCGACCGCACGGCGCCGTCGAGAAACCCGGTCCACTCGTCGGCGGTCTCCGTGCCGGCCCAGTGGATGGGGCCGACCGGCTCGCGCAGCCACGGCCCGAAACGCGTCCACGATCCGGGCGGCACCGCCGCCGTGGGACCGCCGGGCGCGAATTGTTCTGCGCCCCAACGATGATCGACGTAGTCCAGCGGTTTGAGCGCGTCGTCGCCGAACAGCGTCGCAAAGCAGCGCAAGGTTTCCTCGCGGCGCTGTTCGGGGGAGAGCGAGTCGAAGGCGCGCGCATCGACGAAGCCCATCAGGATGCCCGGGCCGTCGGCGTGCGGACTGACGTCGAAGGTGATGAAGACTGGCCCGGTGTCGGACAGGGCCTGGCCCGAGAACCCGTTGGAGCGCCAGAACGGCGTGGAATATGCCGCATAGGCCTTGCTGAGCCGGCCCTGCGGCCAATGCTGGGTGAGCTGGTGGTACTCGGCCGGCAGCGGGGGAGAGAACTCGATCGAGGCCCGGTGCGCGGGCGGCACGGCGACGACGACGAATCCAGCCTCGGCCTGGCCGACGTCGGTGGTGACGGTCACCCCGGCGCCGTGCCGGTCGATGCGGCGGACCGGCGCGCCCAGCACGACCCGGGTGCCGAGCTCGGCGGCCGCGGCCTCGGCGATCTGCTGAGTGCCGCCCGGAAAACGGTCCTGCTGGGCGCCGTTCTCGACGTCGAGCAGCCGGTCCAGGCCGCCGGCGGCGTGCGTGTAGCGGGCCGCGTGCAGCATCGACACGTCGTCGGGCTCGCACCCCCAGGTCACCCGGGACACGATCGCCAGCAGGTCGCGCGACGAGGCGGTGGCCCGCACCGAGCGCAGCCAGTCGCCGAGCGAGACGTCGTCGAGCTCGCGGGCCCGGCGCGCGTCCCATGGGGCCTGAAGCGGGACGCCGCGGGCGATCCGGTCGAATTGCCAACGCAGACGGCCGATGTCGAGCAGGCCCGTCAGCGAAAGCTTGGGGATGGTGCCGCGGTAGGAATGCGTCCAGCCGCGCCAGTGGATCACGTTCTTGCCGTCGTGATGGGTCGGGATGGTCGGGACGTCCAGCTCGGCCGCCAGCGCCAGAACGGCGTCCTGGGTCGGGCCGACGAAAGTGCCCCCCAGATCGGCAGGCAACCCCGCCACGCTCCCGGTGAACGACCGGCCGCCCACGCGGTCGCGGCCCTCGAACACCACCACGTCGTGGCCCTGGCGGGCCAGCTCGCGCGCCGCGGCAAGCCCCGCGAAGCCGGCGCCGACCACGACAACGTCGACAATCCAGGGGGGGTTTGGCACGCGCACCAGTCAACCGCACTTCTGGCGATTTCGTGTGGCGAATGCCTACACCCGCGAACGTCGATTCGTTGCGCGAGATGGCCCGAAAATCTCGGTACGAGTCGACGTTCGCGGGCTGCCTAGGGGGCGACCGTCAGCCAGTCGGCGAATCCGGACGGATCGTGGCGGCCCAGCGCGCCGTGCTCGTACAGGCCCCAGCCCTCCACCGGATCGCGGTCGCCGTCGCGGCACAGCGCGCGGCCGACGTGGTCGATCACGCCGAAGCCCGAGCGCGCGACGATCGCCGGATCGGTCATGTCGTAGGTCAGGCGCTCGACGAACTTTTCGCCCTTCCACATGCCGTGCAGCCAGTCCGAGTCGCCGCCGTAGCCGCCGCCGACGTGGATGGGCACCGGCAGCTTGGACTCCACATCGAAGTGCACCGGCGTCCCGTCGGGGGCCGTCGCGTCGATGGTCGCGCCGGTGGGGATGCGGGTGCCCGAGCGGTAGTGGATCGAAACGCGCGGCCACCCCAGCTGTTCGACGCGGCCGTCGCGCCACACCCGGGTGCAGTCGTTGAGCGAACGGAAGCCGTCGGGTGCCTCCTGGATGATCAGCACGATCGCGAACTCGTCGAACGCCATCGGCACGTAGAGCCACCACATGCCCTCGAACGGCGGGTCGGCGGGCCGGCCCGCCGGCTCGGGCTCGCCGATCGGCCGGATGCCCCAGGACCGGTCGCGGCTGCCCAGCCAGGTCGCGGGGTCGACGGCGATCTCCTCGCCGTCGATGGCGATGCGGCCGCTCCAGGAACCCAGCTGGGCGAACCGCTGCGCGTCCAGCGTCACCCGATTGCCCGACCGCATCAGATGCGGCTGTTCCTGCACGACGTCGAACAGGCCCTCCCAGGTGAGATCGGCTGCGATGCCCTCGGTTTCGTCGAGGACCAACCGCAGTTTGTGCAGCGGCTCGACCACCTCGATCCGGTAGCCGTTGACGTTCTGGTTCAGCCGGTCTTGGTCGATGGCGTCGGACAGGTGCACCGCCGTCTGCGTGTCCCCGCGCCGGACGAGGAAGAACGCGTCCTTGACGCCGAGGTTGGGGTAGTAGCCGATGCCGCTGATGACGAAGATGTTTCCGGTGCGGTCGTGCGCGTTGAAGTAGGAGCGGTCGTAGAAGTTGCGGTCCGAGGAACCCGGCCACGCGATGGGCTGCGGGATCTGATGTACCGGGAATTCGTCGAGCGGTCCGAGCATTAGTGGTCCTCTCCGGTCAGGCCTTCGCCGATCAAACGTCGCATCAACCCGGCGTGGTAGAACAGCGACTCGACATCGTCGGGCTTCTCGGTTTCGCCGAAGTGCACCCGGCGGGCTCCGGTGCGCATGAACACGCAGGCCCACATGACGCCCGAGTAGACGTAGAACCAGCGCAGGTCACCGACCTGCACGCCGGTCAGCCGCTGATAGGTCGCGCGGACGTCGTCTTCGCGCATCACCTCCGGCAGGCCGGGCAGCCCCGCCAGCCCGGTCAGTTCCTGAAACACCATGTGGGCGTAGATCATCCACGCCACATCGAGCTCGCGCGGCCCGAGCGTGACCATCTCCCAGTCCAGTACCGCCACCGGGGAGAAGTCGCGGTAGAGCACGTTGCCCACCCGGGCATCGCCCCAGAGCAGCACGGGCTCGCGCGCGTCCGGTTCGGCGGGCCAGTTGTCCTCCAACCAGGTGAAGGTCCGCTCCAGCAGCGGCGAGCGGCCGATGTCGGGCACGGCGAAGTCGTACCAGGACCGCACCCAGTTGAAGTGCCGGCGCAGGGCGGTGTCGCCGTCCTGCCCGTCGGACAGGAAGCCAAATGTCTTCTCGGCGTTGGGGATTGAATGCAACTTCGCGAGCACCCCGACGGTGGCGTCCTGCAGTTCGCGCTGGCGTTCGGCCGGGGCGTCGGCGAACCAGTTGTTGCCGAACGTGTAGGGCATGACATCCGGGGGCACCACGCCGTCGACGTAGTCCATCACGAAGAAGGGCGTGCCCAGCACCTCTCCGGTGGGCTCCAGCCAGCGCACCGGCGGGACGGGCACGTCGGTGAGTTCGCCGACTTTGCGGATGACCTCGAATTGGTGGTCGAGCCGATAGGTGGGAAAGACCTGGACGTCTTCGGCGGCGGGCGCCACCCTGGTCACGAGTTTCTGTTCGGTGCGCTTGCCGTTCTGCTGCCAGCGCGCGGTCAAGATGATGGTCTCCGACGACATGCCGGTCGAGTCGACGCCGCTCTCGACGGTCACCTCCGGCGCGGCGCCCGCGGGGAGCACGGTGGACAGCCATTTCGACATCACGGCGGGTAGCGTCGTGACGTCTCGGCTGGAGCGCTGAAGTCGGTCGACCTTGTCGAGCACGGGTTCGTTGGCCACGGGTGCCTCCATTCTTTGAGACTTGGTTCTCTTTGAGACGTTCCCTTTGAGACCTGGGCGCGGCAATTACGATACGGTAGGTAGCGTTATGAAAGCAGACCCGTCCGCCATTGACAAGGCCCCCGGTGCCGGCCGGCCGCGGGACCCCCGCATCGACTCGGCGATCCTATCGGCCACCGCGGAACTGCTTGTCCAAATGGGCTATTCGAATCTGAGTCTGGCGGCGGTCGCCGAGCGTGCGGGAACCACCAAGTCGGCGCTCTACCGGCGCTGGTCGAGCAAGGCGGAGCTGGTGCACGAGGCGGCCTTCCCGGTGGCGCCGACCGCCCTGGAGGCGCCGGCGGGGGATTTCGCCGCCGACGTCCGGATGATGATCGAGGCCACCCGCGACGTCTTCACCACGCCGGTCGTTCGCGCGGCCCTGCCCGGCCTGGTGGCCGACATGACGGCCGATCCGGCGCTGAACGCCCGCGTGATGTCCCGGTTCGCCGACCTGTTCGCGACGGTGCGGGTGCGGCTCAGCGACGCCGTCGACCGGGGCGAAGCGCATCCCGACGTGGATCCGGACCGGTTGATCGAGCTGATCGGAGGCGCCACGATGCTGCGCATGCTGCTGCGACCGGAGGACGACCTCGACGACGCGTGGGTGGAGCAGACCACCGCCATCGTCGTGCACGGGGTGACGCGATGACCGGCCGCCTGGTGGGGCGGGCCGCTATCGTCACCGGCGCCAGTCGCGGGCTGGGGCGGGCCACCGCGCTGGCCCTGGCGGCCGAGGGCGCCGCCGTGGCGGTGGCCGGGCGCACCGAGCAGGTGTGGGATGAGCGGCTGCCGGGCACCATCGGCGAGACGGTGGCCGACATCGAGGCGGCCGGCGGACAAGCGATCGCGGTCCGTGCCGACCTGACCGACCGTGACGACGTCGCGCGGTTGGTCGACACGGCGCGAGATGCCCTGGGGCCCATCACGATTCTGGTGAACAACGCGGCCTTCACCGCGCCCGGCCGCCCCCCGACGCCGGGCGCCGAACCGCGCGCCAAGCCCGCCACGCCGCCGGCCGCCGCCGGCAAGCCCGGCTGGCGCGGATTCCTCAGCATCCCACTGGCCGCGTACCGCCGGCATTTCGACATCGCGGTGTTCGCCGCCTACGAACTGATGCAACTGGTGTGCCCCGACATGATCGAAGCGGGCAACGGGTCGATCATCAACGTCACCTCGGTCGCGTCGCGACTGCCGGGTGACGGGCCGTATCCGGACCGCGGCGGCGGGGTCCTGCCCGGCTATGGCGGATCCAAGGCGGCGCTGGAACATCTGACCCAGTGCGCGGCGTACGATCTCGCCGATCACCGGATCGCGGTGAATGCCCTGTCGCCGTCGAAACCCATCCTCACTCCGGGGCTGGCCTACTACGCCCGTGATTTCGACGATACCGCCGCGGCCGACGAATTCGCCCGGGCCGCAGTCGAATTGACACTGGTCGACCCCGGGAAGGTCACGGGGCGCACGATCGGCCATCTGCAGGTCCTCGACGGTAGTTTTCGGCCCTTCCAGCTCGACTAGAGGCCTTTTTCGCCCTGACCTTCGGGTGGATCGGGATCACCGCGGAGGAGTTCGTCCGGATGATGAGCGTGGTTGATCTCGGGCGACCCGTCGCTATCCGTCCAGCCGAGCCGCCCGTCGTCGGCGACCTCGGTGCGCCATTCGCCCCGGCTCGCCGCGGCGTGGTCGGCACCGCAGGCGAAGAACAGTTTGTCCGCATCGGTTTGGCCACCGTCCGCCCAGCCCGGGCAATGGTGCACCTCGCAGTGGTAGCCGGGTTCGAGGCAGTTGGGCCGCGTGCAACCGCGGTCGCGGGCGTAGCAGATGAGCCTCTGGTCGGCGGTGGCGAGGCGTTTCTGGCGGCCCAGATACAGCGGCCGGCCCGTGTGCTCGTCGAACACCGCCAAGTAGTGAATTCCCTTGGCCGCCATCCGGATCAGGTCCGCCATGGGCAGCCTCGAATCACCGCCCGTTCGGGCAGGCGGCGGCACGGGGACCGATGAGTCGGCGACCGCGTGCGCGGCGCGGTCGAGTTCGGCCAGCGTGGTCGTGACGACCACCGTGACGGGGTGGCCTCGGTGCGTCCCGAGCCGGCCGGAGGAGACGGCCGTTTCGAGGCCCCATTTCAACGCGTCGTGGCAGCGTTGGGCCGGTGTGCGTCGATCGCGGGACTCCGGGTCGTCGCCGGCGCCGTCGGGTTCGTGGCGGCCGGGCCGCACGGCCGCTTCGACGGCTTCGAAGTAGGCGCGGGTCTCGGGGTCGAGCAGGCCGGACAGCCGTGACATGCCGTCGGGACCCTGTGGGCCCAGGTGCAATCGGCGGCGCCGGGCCCGGTCTTCATCGTTGAAGAGGCCGTCGGGATTGAGGTGGTCGGCGATCCGCCGGCCGAGCTTGGCGACGACCCCGGCGTCGAGTTTGGCCGCATGCTGCACCAGAGCGCGCTCGGCGTCCGCCCGATCCAAGGGCGACACGCAGGAGGGCAGAACATCCACGGACGCGCATACCGCCCGGATGTGGTCCTCGCCGACCGCACCCGCCGCCACCGCTGCCGCGAGCGCCGGTAGCTCCGGGGGCGCGGGCGGACCGGTGAGCGAGCGCCGCGGCCGGATCCGGGCCGCGAGCCGGAAGCGGCGGGTGATCTCGTTGGGCGTGATGCGCAGCCGCGCCCACAGCTTGTCGCGTACTCCCGGGACGAACCCGCCACCGTCGGGCGGGTCGGCGATTTCCGCGAAATACCGGTACATCAGCCCACGGTTGGTGCGTTCCTGGGTCTCGAGCCGTTCGGCGACCCCGAGCCGAAAGTCGTTGCCGACCACGTCCGATGAGGTCTGCCGCAGCACGTCGTGGGCCGCGTCGATCGCGTCGAGAGCGGCGTCGATCCGCTCCCGTGCCTGCTCGGCGCTCATGCTGAAACCCACACCCCGACATTATCGAACACAAGTTCGAAAGTGGCCGCGTCGATCCGGATTTGTGGATGAACCGTGGACTGTGGATAACGCCTCGTCTGACGTGCCAGGATGAGACAAAGCCAACCGTTCGAGTGGTGGGCCAATGCCTGGTATGGACAAGCCGACGGGGCGGGTCGTCGCCCTGATCGTGCTGCTGCTCGTCGTCTCCGCCGCCCTGCGCGGTTACCTGCCCGCCGCCCACCACGCCGAGCGGCGGGAGTCCGAAAGCAGCCAGGCGGCGCTGATTGCGGTGGTGGCAATTCTCGGCCTGGCACTCGCGCTCGTGGCGGTCGCGGTCATCGCGAGGCTGCGCGACCCCCGCGCGGCCGCACCGCAGGCCGGGCAGCTGTCCGAGATGCTGGGCACCGGCCGGGGGCGGCCAAGCTGGCGCGTGGTGCTGATCGGGCTGGCCGTCATCGTCGCCTGGCTGCTGATCGTGCTGGTGGTGTCCCGCCTGCTGACCACCCACAACGTCGGTCAGGCCCCTCCGCCGTCGGGAACCGGTACCGCGCCGGCGGACCCCGTCAACGCCCCGGCGTCGCCGCGGCCACACCGGCCGAACGGGGACATGTTCGGCATCCTGCTCGCCGCCACCGTCCCGATGATGTTGATCATCGTCACCGGGGCGCTCGTCATGTCCCGGCGACGGTCGCACGCGGCGACGCCGGTCGCGGTCGCCGCCGCCCCCGTCGAACCCGCGGCGCGGCCCAACGAATCGCTGGCGCGGGCGGCCGAACGCGGGCTCGCCGAGATGACGGACCTCAGCCGCGAACCGCGCGAGGCGATCATCGCCTGTTACGCGGCGATGGAACGCGAGCTCGCCAATGTGCCCGGGGCCGCCCCGCAGGAATTCGACACCCCGACCGAGGTGCTCGCCCGCGCGGTCGAACACCATGCGCTGCACGTCGATAACGCCGTGCAGTTGGTGAACCTGTTCGCCGAGGCGCGGTTCAGCCCGCACGTGATGAACGAGGGCCACCGCGACCTCGCCGTGCGCGTTCTTCAATTGGTCCTCGACGAACTGGGCTCACGGAGTCCGGTATGAAAAGAACCCTGGCCCTTGGTGTATGCCTCATCGTCGGGATCGAGCTGCTGGCGCTGACACAGCACGATCGCGGGCTGGTGCTCGCCGCCTCGGGTGGCGCGCTGGCTCTGGTGTTGCTCACCGTTCGTCGCGTCCTCGGGCGCGGAATGCTTCCCGAGGCCGAAGCCGACCCCGACGATCTCGGGGATTCGTTGCGCCGCTGGCTTTCCAACACCGAGACGACGATCCGGTGGGCGGAGTCCACCCGGGTGGACTGGGACCGGCACCTGCGCCCGATGCTTGCGCGCCGATACGAGATGACCACCGGCCAACGGCGGTCCAAGGACCCGGTGGCCTATCAGGCCAGCGGCCAAATGCTGTTCGGGACCGAGCTGTGGGAATGGGTCAATCCGAACAACGTCGCACCGACCGGTGACCGACGCCCCGGTCCCGGCCGTGCGACGCTGGAAGAGATTCTGCGAAAGTTGGAACAGGTATGACGTTGCCGGCGGCGACAACCACAGCGCACTGCGAGGCGGTGCTCGACGAGATCGAGCGCGTGGTGGTGGGCAAGCGTTCCGCGCTCACCCTGATCCTCACCGCGGTGCTGGCGCGCGGCCACGTGCTGATCGAAGACCTGCCCGGCCTGGGCAAAACCCTGATCGCCCGGTCGTTCGCCGCCGCGCTGGGCCTGCAGTTCACCCGCGTGCAGTTCACCCCGGACCTGCTTCCCGCGGACCTGCTCGGCTCGACGATCTACGACATGCAGTCGGGCCGGTTCGCCTTCCGCTCCGGGCCCATCTTCACCAACCTGTTGCTGGCCGACGAGATCAACCGCACGCCGCCCAAGACGCAGGCGGCGCTGCTCGAGGCGATGGCCGAAGGCCAAGTCAGCATCGACGGCGAAACACACCAGCTGCCAAGGCCTTTCATCGTGCTCGCGACGGACAACCCGATCGAGTACGAGGGCACCTATCCGCTGCCGGAGGCGCAGCTGGATCGATTCGCGATCCGCCTGGAACTGCGCTACCTCTCCGAACGCGACGAGACCGCGATGCTGCGCCGCCGGCTCGAGCGCGGCTCGAACGAGCCGACCGTCAATCAAGTGGTGGATGCGCAGGACCTGCTCGCGATGCGCGAGTCGGTGGAGCAGGTGACCGTGCACGAAGACGTTTTGCACTACGTGGTTTCGCTGGCCAACGCCACCCGGCACCATCCGCAGGTGGCAGTGGGCGCGAGTCCACGCGCCGAGCTGGACCTGGTCCAACTCGCCCGCGCCCGTGCGCTTTTGCTCGGCCGCGATTACGTGATTCCCGAAGACGTCAAGGCCCTCGCCATCCCGGCGGTGGCGCACCGGATCACCCTGCGCCCGGAGATGTGGGTGCGCAAAATCCAGGGCGCCGACGTCGTCGGGGAGCTGCTGCGGCGGTTGCCGGTGCCCCGCACGGGGCACGGGGACCCTGGATGAGTGCAGGGGCAGCGGTCGAGTTCCGCTGGCGCGCATCGCAGTTGACGCGGGCGGTCGCGACCTGCGCGGGGTTGGCGCTCGCGGCAGCCGTGATCGGCGGGCGGTGGGAGCTGATCGCCTTCGCGGCGCCACTGCTCGGCGTGCTGTGCTCGATCAGCTGGCAGCGACCCGTCCCGACGGTCCGCGTACACGGCGACCCCGATTCGCAGCGGTGCTTCGAGAACGACCGGGCCCGGGTGAAGATCTGGGCGACCGAGGACGGCGAGGCCGCCGCGGTGGAGGTGACGGTCCCGGCCGTGGGGGGAATGCAGGTCGAAGTCCTCGACGCGGATTCCCGCGACGCGAAAACCGTTGCGGCGACGGCACAACGCTGGGGCCGCTACTTCGTGCGGGCCCAGGTCGACGCGGTCGCGCGCGGCGGGCTGCTGTCGGGGACGGCCACCGTCGACGCCGCCGAAGTCATCGTGTTTCCGTTGACTCCGCCGCAGTCGACGCCCATCCCGCAAACCGAACTGCTCGACCGCCTGGGCGCCCACCTCACCCGCCATATCGGCCCGGGCGTCGAATACGCCGACATTCGCGCCTACGTCCCCGGCGACCAACTGCGGGCGGTGAATTGGCCCGTGAGCGCGCGCCGCGGCCAATTGCACGTCACGCAGCGGCTGACCGACCGCGCCGCGGACGTGGTGGTGCTGATCGACACCTATCGGCAACCGGCGGGCCCGGCCACCGAGGCCACCGAGCGCGTGGTGCGCGGCGCGGCGCAAGTGGTGCAGACCGCCCTGCGGCACGGCGACCGCGCCGGGGTCGTCGCCCTCGGCGGGAACCGACCGCGCTGGCTGGGCGCGGACATCGGGCAGCGCCAGTTCTACCGGGTGCTCGACACCGTGCTCGGCGCCGGCGATCGGTTCGAAAACACCACCGGCACTTTGGCTCCGCGCGCGGCCGTGCCCGCGGGCGCGATCGTCATCGCGTTCTCCACATTGCTCGACACCGAATTCGCGCTCGCGCTGATCGACCTGCGCAGGCGCGGCCACGTCGTCGTCGCCGTCGACATCCTCGACAGGTCCCCGTTCGAGGCCCAACAGGATCCCCTGGTGAACCGGATGTGGACGCTGCAGCGCTCGGCCATGTATCGCGACATGGCCACCGTGGGCGTCGACATCGTGTCGTGGGAGGGTGACAGCGGATTGGAGCAGTCGATGGGTGTGCTGCCGGATCGCCGCCGGCGGGTGCGGGGGCGGCTCCGTGGCTAGCGAAGGCGCGGGTACGGTGCCGCGGCTGTGGGCCCCGGTGTTCTCGATCGCCTTCGGCTTGCTGATGGTGGGCCTGGCCGCCGACGGTTCACACGGGTTGGCGGTGACCGCTTGGGCGGCCGCCCTTTTCGCGGTGGCCGCCGGAACGGTATTTCGCCCCGCGGCAACGCTTGCGGTGCTGCTGGCGGTGGTCACCGTCATCTTGTCCGAACCGCCGCCGATGTTCGTCGCGCTGTCCGGATTGTGCGCCGCCGCCTACCTGGTCTGCCGCCACGCGGCCGGCCCGGCGGCCGGTGCGGTCATGGGCAGCTGGCCCACGGCCGTTGGGGCGGTTGGCTTTACGCTCGCGGGGCTGGCTGCGACGTCGTTTCCGCTACAGCTGCCGTGGCTGCCGTTGGCCGCGCCGCTCGCGGCCCTCGGTGTCTACGTGCTGGCCGTGCGGCCGTTTCTGAGCTGAGGTCAGTGCAACAGCTGGGCGGCCTGGTCGGCCAGGTCCAGTAGCGGCTGCGGGAAGATGCCCAACGCCACGGTGATCGCGGCGCACACCGCGATCGCGGCCTTGCTCAAAATCCCCGGCGCCACCACGTGCGGGGTGTCCTCGGTCGCCTCGGTGAAGAACATCGACACGATCACTCGCACATAGAAGTAGGCGGCGATCCCACTGGCGACCACACCGACGATCACCAGCGGCACCGCGCCGCCCTGGGCGGCTGCCTTGAACACGGCGAGCTTACTGACGAAGCCGCTCGTCAGCGGGATGCCGGCGAACGCCAGCAGGAACATCGAAAACATCACGCCCACAATGGGTGAGCGCTGCCCAAGTCCCGCCCAGTGCGACAGTGTGGCGTCCTCGACGCCGTCGGCGTCGCGGATCAGGCTGACGATGGCGAACGCGCCGACGGTGCTGAAGCTGTAGGCGAGCAGGTAGAACAGCGTCGACGAGAGGCCCGCCTGGTTGTCGGCGATGACGCCGGTGAGGATGAACCCGACATGGGCGACCGACGAATAGGCCAGCATGCGTTTGACGTCGGTCTGGTTCACCGCGGTGATGGTGCCCACCGCCATGGTCAGAATGGAGATGGTCCACAGCACCGGCCGCCACTGCTCGTGCAGCGGCGGCAGCGCGACGTAGACCACCCGCAGCAGCGCGCCGAAGGCCGCGACCTTGGTGGCCGCCGCCATGAAACCGGTGATGGGGGTGGGGGCGCCCTGATACACGTCCGGAATCCACGAATGGAACGGAACCGCACCCACTTTGAACAGCAGGCCCACCGACAGCAGCGCGACGCCGACCAACGCCATCGAGGTGTCGCCGTGCGCCGCCAGCGCATCCCGGATGCCGGTCAGCAGCAGCGTGCCGGTCGCGCCGTACAGCAACGCCACGCCGTACAGGAAGAACGCGGACGAGAATGCGCCCAGCAGGAAGTACTTCATGGCCGCCTCCTGCGACAGCAGGCGCCGGTGCCGGGCCAGGCCGCACATCAGGTACAGGGGCAGCGAAAGAACCTCGAGCGCAACGAACATCGTCAACAGGTCGTTGGACGCCGGGAACACCATCATGCCGCCGACC
Source organism: Mycobacterium sp. E2989 (assembly GCF_001667595.1). Taxonomy (NCBI): domain Bacteria; kingdom Bacillati; phylum Actinomycetota; class Actinomycetes; order Mycobacteriales; family Mycobacteriaceae; genus Mycobacterium; species Mycobacterium sp. E2989. The sequence continues at coordinate 35,340 of NZ_LZJX01000045.1, forward strand.
GACAGCATCGCCAGGGGGAACAGCTCCGTCTGCGCGGCCCCGGCCCGCTGTGCGTCGCGCTCGGCGTCGCTGCCGGGAACCGCGGAAGCCTGCGGGGTGAAGGAATCCAGCCCGCCCGACCCGGCGGCCCCTACCCCCGCGGTGACCTTGCTGTCCGCCTTGGCCTGCGCGCGTTCGGCGATGAAGATCACCGCCAGCACCGCGACCAGCAGCACGGTGCCCTGCAGGTACAGCGTCGGCCGGTCGATCGCCATCGCGCCCAGCACCGTCGCCCGGCCGGAGGCCGGAATCGACTCGGCCACCTCAACGGTCGCCACGATCGCGGCGATCAAACCGGCCAGGGCGAGCGTCACCTGGGCGCCGTAACGAATCCGTCTGGGCAGGAACGCCTCCGCGAGGATGCCGACCACGGCGACGCCGAACACGATCAGCGTCGGGCACAGCAGGAAGTACTCGATGCTGGGGGTGGGGAGGGTCATTATCGCGGTCCTTCGGCTGTCCGGGGTACGCGGTTGACTGCCGGCACGCTCGGCGCGGGGTCGTGCTGACCGATGGTGGTCATGGTGTTCTCGACGGCGGGGTTGATGATGTCCAGGACCGGCTTGGGGTAGATCCCGAGCACGAACAACAGCGCGATCAACGGTGCGACCACGACCAATTCGCGTGCCCGCAGGTCACCGATCTTCTCGTTGCCGACGGCCACCGGTCCGGTCATCATGCGCTGGTAGAGCCACAGCATGTAGATGGCCGACAGCACCAGCGCGGTGACACCGAACGCGGCGGCGAGCCAGTAACGATTGAAAGTGCCCAGCAGCACCAGGAATTCGCTGACGAATGGCGCCAGGCCGGGCAGCGACAACGTCGCCATGGCCGAGACGAGGAACGTGCCCGCCAACACCGGGGCCACCTTCTGCACGCCGCCGTAATCGGCGATCTGCCGGCTGCCGTGCCGGGCTATCAGGAATCCCGCGATCAGGAACACCGCCGCCGTGGACAGGCCGTGGTTGAGCATGTACAGCGTCGACCCGCTCTGCCCCTGGCTCGTCATCACGAAGATGCCCAGGATGATGAACCCGAAGTGGGAGATGGAGGTGTAGGCGATCAGGCGCATGACGTCGGTCTGCCCGATCGCGACGATGGCGCCGTAGATGACCCCGATGACGGCCAGCACGATGATCAGGGGGCGGAAATACGTTGAAGCGCCGGGGAAGAGCTGCAGGCAGTAGCGCAGCATGCCGAAGGTGCCGACCTTGTCCATCACCGCCATCATCAACACCGCGGTCGCCGGGGTGGCCTCCACCGCGGCGTCGGGCAGCCAGCGGTGAAACGGCCACAGCGGCGCCTTGATCGCGAACGCGAACATGAAGCCCAAGAACAGCGCCTTGAACACCGCGGAGTCGGCGCCGTAGCGGCCGGAGGCGACGCCGGCCACGATCTCGCGGAAGTCGAAGGTGCCCGAACCGTGCTGCGCGGTCACCACGTACAGCCCGATCACCGCGGCCAGCATGATCAGCCCACCGAACAGGTTGTACAGCAGGAACTTCACCGCCGCGCGGGACCGGTCCGGGCCACCGCCGAAGCCGCCGATCAGGAAGTACATCGGGATGAGCATGGCCTCGAAGAACACGTAGAACAGCAGCACGTCGAGCGCGACCACCGAGATCAACACCATCGACTCGATGGCCAGTGTCAGGGCAACGTAGGCGTGCACGCCGCGATGGCTGCGTTCGCCGCCATCACCGTCGCTCCAACCCGCCACCTGCAGCACCGGGATCAGCACCGCGGTGAGCAGCACCAGCACCACGGCGATGCCGTCCACGCCCAGGGAGTAAGTGGCACCGAACGCCGGTATCCAGGAATGACTTTCGACGAATTGGTAAGTGCTGCCGCCGGACTTGAAGCCCAGCGTGACGACGATCGCCACCGCCAGCGTCAGAACGCCGAACACGAGGCCGGTCCACTTGGCCAGCCGGCGCAGCCCGGGCGGCAGCAGGATGACGAGCACCGAGCCGGCCAGCGGCACCAGCCACAGAATGCTCAGCCAGGGAAGGGTTTTCACCACAGTTTCACCGCCAGGATCAGCGCGACCACCAGGACCGCGCCCGTCAGCATCGACAATGCGTAGTTGCGGGCGAAGCCGGTTTGCAGCCCCCGCAGGCGATTCGAAGTCCGACCGACCAGCGCGGCCAGCGCGTTGACCGAGCCGTCCACCCCGGCGTTGTCGACGTCGACCAGCGCCTGGGTCAGCTCGGCCCCGGGGCGCATGAAGACTTCCTCGTTGAACGCGTCGCCGTAGAAGTCCCTGCGCGCGGCCGTGGTGACCGGCGACACCGCAAGCGGGGCGACGCGGGGGATTTCGGCGTTGGCGTACAACCGGTAGGCCACCGCGATGCCGACCGCGACGACGCCCAGCGCCACGGCGGTGCTGACCCAGGCCGGGAACGCGTGGGTCACCTCTTCGTGTTTGCCGACGACCGGTTCGAGCCAGCGCGCCAAGGTGCCCCGCCAGGCCAGCAGTCCACCGGAGAACACCGAGCCGACGGCGAGCAGGATCATCGGCCAGGTCATCAGGCCGGGCGCCTCGTGGGGATGTGTGCCGGGGCCCCAACGCTTTTTGCCGAAGAAGGTCATCAGCATCACGCGCGTCATGTAGAACGCGGTGACGCCCGCGCCCAGCAGGGCGGCCCCGCCGAGGACGTAGCCGCGGGCGTCGCCGGCGCCCAGTGCCGCCTCGATGATGGCGTCCTTGGAGAAGAAGCCTGCGAACGGGGGCACGCCGATGATCGCCAGATAGCCAAGGCCGAAGGTGGCGAAGGTGACCGGCAGGGCGGCGCGCAGGCCGCCGTAGCGGCGCATGTCCTGCTCTTCGTGCATGGCGTGGATCACCGCGCCGGAGCCGAGGAATAGGCCGGCCTTGAAGAAGCCGTGGGTGAGCAGGTGCATGATCGCGAACGCGTAGCCGGCCGGGCCCAGGCCGGCGGCCAGCACCATGTATCCGATCTGACTCATAGTGGACGCCGCCAGCGCGCGCTTGATGTCGTCCTTGGCGCAGCCGATGAACGCTCCGAGCAGCAACGTGACGGCGCCGACCACCACCACCGCCGTTTGCGCATCGGGCGCCAGGTTGTAGAGCGGGTTGGACCGCACGATCAGGTAGACGCCGGCCGTCACCATGGTGGCGGCGTGGATCAGCGCCGACACCGGGGTGGGGCCCTCCATGGCGTCACCCAGCCAGGCCTGCAGCGGAACCTGCGCGGACTTGGCGCACGCGCCCAGCAGCAGCAGCAACCCCATCGCCGTCAGGGCGCCGCGCCCGGCGGCGGGCGCCCCGGCGAACACCCCGGCATACGACAGCGTGCCGAACGTGCTGAACATCAAGAACATTCCGAGCGCGAGCCCGGCGTCCCCGACGCGGTTCATCACGAACGCCTTCTTGGCCGCCGTGGCCGCCGTCGGCTTGTGGTACCAGAACCCGATCAGCAGGTAGGAGGCCAGGCCCACGCCCTCCCAGCCGACGTAGAGCACCACGTAGTTGTCGGCGACCACCAGCAGCAGCATCGAGGCCAGGAACAGGTTGAGGTAGCCGAAAAACCTGCGCCGGTCCGGGTCTTCGGCCATGTAGGCGACCGAATAGATGTGGATCAGCGATCCGACCCCGGAGATCAGCAGGACGAAACACACCGACAGCTGGTCGATCTGCATGCCGAGGTCCACTTGCAGTTGGCCCACCGGGATCCAGCTGAACACCGTCTGGTGGATGACCCGGTCCTCGGCGGCGCGGCCGAGCAGCTCGTTCAGCAGGTCCAGGCCCACGCCGAACGCCGCCAGCGCGGTGGCGCAGCCGAGCCAGTGCCCCCACGGGTCGGTGCGTCGTCCGCCGAACAACAGGATCGCGGCACCCGCCAGCGGCAGCGCCACCAGCAGCCAGGTGTAGTGAGTCATGTTGGCGCTGTCAGCCTTTGAGTAGGTTCGCGTCGTCGACCGACGCCGATTTGCGGGCACGGAAAATCGTCATGATGATGGCCAGACCGACGACGACCTCGCAGGCGGCCACCACCATCGTGAAGAACGCGATCATCTGCCCGTCCAGGTGGCCGTGCATCCGCGCGAACGTGACGAACGCCAGGTTCACCGCGTTCAGCATCAGCTCGACGCACATGAACATCACGATGGCGTTGCGCCGCAACAGCACACCCGAGGCCCCGATCGTGAACAGCAGGGCCGAAAGGTACAGGTAATTGGCCGGATTCACGACGCACCGCCTTTAATCGCCTGACGCGAGGGGGTCTCCTTGCCGTCGGCGCCGCGGCTGCGCAGGATCGGCGACACCGAAAGCTCCGAGTACGACCCGTCGGGCAGCAGCGCGGCCACGTCGACGGCGTTGTGCCGCGCATAGACACCGGGGCTGGGCATCGGGGTTGGGTGCCCACCGGGCTGGAACCGCTCCTGGGAGAGCTCCCGCTGCGTCTTGCGGCGCTCGAAACGCTCGCGGTGCGCCAGCACCATCGCCCCGACGGCCGCGGTGATCAGCAGCGCGCTGGTGAGCTCGAAGGCCCACACGTACCGGGAGAAGATCAGGGCGGCAAGCCCTTCCACGTTGCCGTTGGCGTTGGCAGTGGTCAGCCCGGCGAAGCCACCGGTCGCGCCGGTGCCGATCGCGGCGATCAGCAGAACGCCGAACCCGACGCCGGCCAACACCGCGGCGACGCGCTGACCGCGCAGCGTCTCCTTCAGGGATTCCGCCGAGTCCACGCCGATCAGCATCAGCACGAACAAGAACAGCATCATCACCGCGCCCGTGTAGACCACGACCTGGACGACGCCGAGAAACAGCGCGTCCTGGATCATGTAGAAGACCGCGAGGATGATCATCGTCATCGCCAGGAACATCGCCGAGTACACGGCGTTGACCGCCAGCACCACCCCGATCGCGCCGATCAGCGCGAGCGCGCCCAGCACCCAGAACGCGACCGCCTCACCGGTGGAGGTGCGGACGATGGTGTCGGCCGCCAACAGCTGGCCCGTCAATCCGGTCACCGGGACTCTCCGGCGTTCTCGATCTGCCGCAGGCCGTCGGCGGTCACGTTGCCCTGGTAATAGTCCTTGTCGGTGGCGCCGGGCGCCCGGGGATGCGGCGGCGCGGTCATCTCCGGCAGCAACGGGGCCAGCAATCGGTCCTTTTCGTAGATCAGGTCGGCTCGGTTGTCGTCGGCCATCTCGTAGTCGTTGGTCATCGTCAGCGCCCGGGTGGGGCAGGCCTCGATGCACAGGCCGCAGCCGATGCACCGCAGGTAGTTGATCTGGTAGACCCGCCCGTAGCGCTCCCCGGGCGAATACCTCAACTCCTCGGTGTTGTCCGCACCCTCGACGTAGATGGCGTCGGCCGGGCACGCCCACGCGCACAACTCGCACCCGATGCATTTCTCCAGACCGTCCGGGTAGCGGTTGAGCTGGTGGCGGCCGTGATAGCGCGGCGCGACGGGGCCCGGCTTCTCCGGGTATTCCTCGGTGACGTTCTTCTTGAACATCGACCCGAACGTCACGCCGAACCCGGCGACAGCGTCCAAAAACTTAGCCACGTGCGTTCTCCTTGCTCGCGGCCGCCAAAGACTTCATCGGCAGCGGCGGTGTCGGGAATACCGGAGTGGAGCCCTGTCCGGCCGGAAGTTGTTTGGCCTCGCGGCGCAGCTGCCGCTCCAGCGCGCGAATGCCGGGCGTGCTGAAGGGTTTTCGCAGCAACAGCACCAGCACGGTGGCGAATACGAGGCTGCTGACCACCAGCAGCGGCGTCCAGTGCGCGTACCCCTGGTTCTGCAGCGTGCGGATCACCGCGGCGATCAACACCCAGACCAGCGAGGCCGGGATCAGCAGCTTCCAGCCCAGCCCCATGAACTGGTCGTAGCGCAACCGGGGCAGCGAGGCGCGCAACCAGAAGTAGATGAACAGGAAGGTCCACATCTTGGTGGTGAACCACAGCACGGGCCACCACCCGGTGTTGGCGCCGTCCCACATGTTGATCGGCCACGGCGCATGCCAGCCGCCGAAGAACAGGACGGTGGCCAGCGAGGAAACCGTCATCATGTTGACGTACTCGGCCAGCATGAACATCGCGAACTTCAGCGACGAGTACTCGGTGTGGAAGCCCGCGACCAGCTCACCCTCCGCCTCGGGCAAATCGAATGGCGCCCTGTTGGTTTCGCCGACCATGGAGATCAGGTAGATCACGAACGACGGCAGCAGCAGGAAGACGAACCAGACCCGGTCCTGCGCGGCGACGATCTGCGACGTCGACATGGTGCCGGCGTAGAGGAAAACCGCCGCGAACGACAGCCCCATCGCCACCTCGTAGGAGATGACCTGGGCGGTGGAGCGCACCCCGCCGAGCAGCGGGTAGGTGGACCCGGATGCCCAGCCGCCCAGCACGATCCCGTACACCCCGATCGCCGACAGCCCCAGGATGAACAGCACCGCGACCGGCAGGTCGGTCAGCTGGAGCGGTGTGCGGTGGCCGAACACGGACACCACCGGGCCGAACGGGATGAACGCGAAGGCGGTGAACGCGGGGATGGTGGAGATGACCGGCGCCGCGAAGTAGACGAACTTGTCGACGCCGCCCGGGGTGATGGTTTCCTTGAGCGCCAACTTGATTCCGTCGGCCAGGCTCTGCAGGGCACCCCACGGTCCCGCCCGGTTGGGCCCGGGGCGCAGCTGCATCCAGCCCAGGATCTTGCGCTCGAGCAGGATCGCGACCAGCACGTTGAGCATGAGGAACACGAAGATGGCCAGCGCCTTGCCCAGCACCAGCCACCAGGTGTCGTGCCCGAAGGCGGTCAGCGAGGTCGACGTCATGAGCCCACTCCGATTTTCACTGTGCTGCCCACGGTTACGCCCAACTGCCGGTGGACGGCGCACCCCGGTGAGTTCAGCGGAAGCCAGACCACCCGGTCGGGCATGTCGGTGATCACCAGCGGCAGGCTGATCGACCCGCGTGGCGTGCTGATGGTGACCGCGTCACCGTCGCCGGCGCCGATTTCGGCGGCGGTGTCGGCCGACAACCGCGCCGCGGGTTTGCGTGCGGTCCCGGCGAGATGCGGTTCGCCGTCCTGCAATCGGCCGTTGTCCAGCAGCATGCGCCAACCGGTCAGCACGGCTTCGCCGGCGCCGGGCTGCGCGGGCTGCGGGGCCGCGACGTCGCTCCCGGCGGCCCACTTGCCGTCCCAGCTGCCCAGCGCGGACAGTTCCGCGCGGGCCGCGTCCGCGGTCGACAGCCCCAGATAGACGCCCATCTCGTCGGCCAGCGCGTCGAGCACCTGGTGGTCGGATTGGCCGGCTTGCGCGATGGTGCCGCGCAGGGCCGGGGCGAACGGGCGGTAGCGGCCCTCCCAGTTGACGAAGGCGCCGGCCTTCTGCGTCGTCGGGGCGACCGGGAACACCACGTCGGCGCGCTCGGTGACGGCGCTGCGCCGCAGCTCCAGGCTGACGACGAACCCCGCGGCGTCGAGCGCGGCCAGGACGGCTTCGGGGTCGGCGAAGTCGTCGGGTTCGACACCGCCGACCAGCAGGGCGCCCAGCGTCCCATCGGAGGCCGCCGCCAGGATGCCGTTCACGTCACGCCCTGCGGCCGAAGGTAATTCGGAAACGTGCCACGCCGCCGCGATCTGGGCGCGGGCGGTCTCGTCGTCAAGCGGCCGGCCACCGGGCAGCAGGGCGGGTAGCGCGCCGGCCTCCAGCGCGCCGCGCTCCCCGGCGCGGCGCGGCACCCACGCCAGCCGGGCCCCGGTGGCGTCGGCGAGCCGGGCCGCGGCGGACAACCCGCCGGGCACCGTGGCCAGGCGTTCCCCGACCATGATGACCGCGCCGGCGGTGGACAGCAGTTCGCCGACCTCGCCGGTGGCCAGCCCATCCAGCGCGGCCGCTTCGGTCCCCGGAACGGTTTTGATGAGCCGACCGGACATCTTGACCAGCGCCCGGGTGGCGAAGGGCGCCACCGCGTACACCGGCAGCCCGTGCTTGCGGGCGGCCTTGCGCAGTCGCAGGAACACGATCGGCGACTCGTCCTCGGGCTCGAACCCAACGAGCACCACCACCGGCGCCGATTCGAGATCGGAGTAGCTGACGTCACGACGGCCGGCGATCCGCGCCGCCAGGAAGTCGGCCTCCTCGGCCGAGTTCGGCCGGGCACGGAAGTCGATGTCGTTGCTGTCCAAGACGATTCGCGCGAACTTGGAGTAGGCGTAGGCGTCTTCCAGGGTGGCCCGCCCGCCGACCAGCACACCGGTGCGCCCGCGAGCCTCGTCCAGGCCCCGGATCGCCGTCGCCATCGCGTGCGACCACGACGCGGGCACCAGGGAGCCGTCGGCGTCGCGGATCAGGGGAGTGGTGATCACGTCCGGCTGCGTCGCGTAGGTGAACGCCCACCGGCCCTTGTCGCAGTTCCACTCCTCGTTGACCTCGGGGTCGTCACCGGCCAGGCGGCGCAACACCTTGCCGCGGCGATGGTCGGTGCGCTGGGCGCACCCGGAGGCGCAGTGCTCGCACACGCTGGGGCTGGACACCAGGTCGAAGGGGCGGGCCCGGAAGCGGTAGGCGGTCCCGGTCAGCGCGCCCACCGGGCAGATCTGGACCGTGTTGCCCGAAAAATAGGAATCGAAAGGCTCGTTAGCGTAGATGCCGACCTGTTGCAGGGCGCCGCGCTCCTGCATGTCGATGAAGATGTCACCGGCGATCTGCTCGGAGAACCGCGTGCAGCGGGCACACAGGATGCAGCGCTCGCGGTCGAGCAGCACCTGGGCGGAGATGTTGATCGGTTTGGCGAAGGTGCGCTTGACGTCGGTGAAGCGAGAATCCGCGCGGCCGTTGGACATCGCCTGGTTCTGCAGCGGGCACTCGCCGCCCTTGTCGCACATCGGGCAGTCCAGCGGATGGTTGATGAGCAACAGCTCCATCACGCCGTGCTGGGCCTTGTCGGCGGCCTCCGACGTGAGCTGCGTGCGGACCACCATGTCGTCGGTGGCGACGGTGGTGCACGACGCCATTGGCTTGCGCTGCCCCTCCACCTCGACCAGGCACTGCCGGCACGCGCCGACCGGCTCGAGCAGCGGGTGGTCGCAGAACCGCGGGATCTGGATGCCGATCAACTCGGCGGCGCGAATCACCAATGTGCCCTTGGGCACGCTGATTTCGTTGCCGTCGATGGTCAGCGTGACCATTTCCGGCGGACGTGCCCCTTCCTTCTCGGGGCCGTCCTTGGGGTCACCGGTTTCGGTTTTGGCGGCACTAGTCAAAGTGTCAAGCCTTTCCGTTCAGCATGGAGTCTCGGGGGTCGAACGGGCATCCACCGCCCTCGACGTGGGCGACGTACTCGTCGCGAAAGTACTTGATCGAACTCATCACCGGGCTGGCGGCGCCATCACCCAAGGCGCAGAACGACTTTCCGAGGATGGTGTCGGAGATGTCGAGCAGCTTGTCGATGTCCTCGTCGGTGCCCTTACCGGTTTCCAGCCGTTCGTAGATTTGGTCCAGCCAGAAGGTGCCCTCGCGGCACGGGGTGCACTTGCCGCACGACTCGTGCTTGTAGAAGTACGTCCAGCGCTGCACGGCGCGCACCACGCAGGTGGTCTCGTCGAAGATCTCCAGCGCCTTGGTGCCCAGCATCGAGCCGGCGGCACCGACGCCCTCGTAATCCAGCGGCACGTCCAGATGTTCCTCGGTGAGCAGCGGCGTCGAGGACCCGCCCGGGGTCCAGAACTTCAGACGATGCCCGGCGCGGACCCCGCCCGCGTAGTCGAGCAATTCGCGCAGCGTGATGCCGAGCGGGGCCTCGTATTGACCGGGGCGGGTGACATGGCCGGACAGCGAATACAGCGTGAAGCCGGGCGATTTCTCGCTGCCCATCGATCGGAACCATTCGACGCCGTTGAGAATGATCGGCGGCACGCTGGCGATCGTCTCGACGTTGTTGATCACCGTGGGGCAACCGTAAAGCCCGGCCACGGCGGGGAACGGTGGCCGCAGCCGGGGCTGGCCGCGCCGGCCCTCCAGACCCTCCAGCAGCGCGGTTTCCTCGCCGCAGATGTAGGCGCCCGCACCGGCGTGCACCACCAGCTCCAGGTCGTAGCCGGATCCTTCGATGTCGCGGCCCAGATAGCCGGCGGCGTAAGCCTCGGCGACCGCGTTCTGCAGCCGGCGTATTACCGGCACCACTTCGCCGCGCACGTAGATGAAGGCATGGCTGGCCCGGATCGCGTAGGAGGCGATGATGGCGCCCTCCACCAACAGGTGGGGCGTCGCCAGCATCAGCGGAATGTCTTTGCACGTACCGGGTTCGGATTCGTCCGCGTTGACCACCAGGTAGTGCGGCTTGGCGGCCGGGCCGGTGTCGCCCTGCGGGATGAAAGACCACTTGGTTCCGGTCGAGAAGCCGGCGCCGCCGCGACCGCGCAGACCCGAGTCCTTCACGGCCCCGATCACCGCGTCGGGGTCCATCTTCAGGGCCTTCTTCAGCGCCTGGTAACCGTCGTGGCGCTGGTAGGTCTCCAGCGTGAACGACTTCGGGTCGTCCCAGTAGGCGCTGATGACCGGGGTCAGCGGGGTGGTCATGACTCGCCTCCGGGAGCCGGCGGGGCTTCCATGCCCTTCTCCTTCGCCACCTGCAGCCCGGCCAAAGTGGCTGCGCCGGCGCCGCCCTGGCCCTGGTCGGGGCGCTCGTCGGGCAGGCCGGCCAGGATGCGCGAGGTTTCGCGGAACTTGCACAGCGCACCGCGGGTGGGAGCCTTGGGATTTCCGGACCGCAGCGAGTCGACGAGTTCGCGTGCCGACTCGCACGTCTGGTTGTCGTAGAACTCCCAGTTGACCATCACCACCGGGGCGAAGTCGCACGCCGCGTTGCATTCGATGTGCTGCAACGTGACCGAGCCGTCGTCGGTGGTCTCATCATTGCCGATGCCGAGATGTTCTTTGAGCGCGTCGAATACCGCGTCGCCGCCCATGACCGCGCACAGCGTGTTGGTGCAGACGCCGACCAGGTAATCACCGGTGGGGCCGCGCCGGTACATGGTGTAGAAACTCGCCACCGCCGACACCTCGGCCCCGGTCAGTCCCAACTGCTCCCCGCAGAACTCCAGGCCCGCCGGGGTGAGGTAGGAATCCTCGGCCTGCACCAGGTGCAGCAGCGGCAGCAGCGCCGAGCGCTTGTTGGGGTAGCGGCCGATGATCTCCTTGGCGTCGACCTCGAGGCGCGCCCGCACCTCGGGCGAATACGACTGCGGCGCACCCTCGGTGACGAACGCGTTGGGCTCCTCGGGCGGGGGTCCGAGCCGGATGAAGACCGGCTGTCCCTGCGGGCCGGTCACCGGTCCACCCCGCCCATGACCGGGTCGATGCTGGCGACCGCGGTGATCAGGTCGGCCACCATGCCGCCCTCGCACATCGCCGCGACCGACTGCAGGTTGGTGAACGAGGGGTCCCGGTAGTGCACCCGGTAGGGCCGGGTGCCGCCGTCGCTCACCATGTGCACGCCCAGCTCGCCGCGCGGCGATTCCACCGCGGTGTACACCTGGCCCGCCGGCACCCTGATGCCCTCGGTGACCAATTTGAAGTGGTGAATCAACGCCTCCATCGAGCCGCCCATGATCTTGGCGATGTGCTCGGGTGAGTTACCCATGCCGTCGGGGCCCACCTTCAGGTCGGCCGGCCAGGCGATCTTGCGGTCCTCGATCATGGTCGGACCCGGCTTCAACTTGTCCAGACACTGCTCGACGATCTTGATCGACTCCCACATCTCGTTGACGCGAATCATGTAGCGGCCGTAAGCATCACACGTGTCGGCGGTCATCACGTCGAATTCGTAGTTTTCATATCCGCAGTAGGGCTCGCTCTTGCGCAGGTCGTGCGGCAAGCCGGTGGCGCGCAGGATCGGCCCGGTGATGCCCAGCGCCATGCAACCGGTCAGATCCAGGTAGCCGACGTCGCAGGTGCGGGCTTTCCAGATGGCGTTTTCGTTGAGCAGGCCGCCCATTTCGCGCAGCACCTGGCGCAGCGGCTTGAGGGCTTCGGCGATGTCGGACTCCGCGCCCGGCGGCAGGTCCTGCGCGACGCCGCCCGGCCGGATGTAGGCGCTGTTCATTCGCAGCCCGGAGATCTTCTCGAACAGGGTCAGGACGATCTCGCGGCCTCGGAAACCGACGAACATCGGGGTCATGGCGCCCAGCTCCATGCCGCCGGTGGCCAGCGCCACCAGATGCGAGGAGATCCGGTTGAGCTCCATCATCATCACCCGGATGACGTTGACCCGCTCCGGGATCTGATCGGTGATGCCGAGCAGCTTCTCCACGCCCAGGCAGTAGGCGGTCTCGTTGAAAAACGGTGAGAGGTAATCCATTCGGGTCACGAATGTGACGCCCTGCGTCCAGTACCGGTATTCCAGGTTCTTTTCGATCCCGGTGTGCAGGTAGCCGATTCCGCATCGGACGTCGGTGATCGTCTCGCCCTCGATCTCGAGGATCAGCCGCAACACCCCGTGGGTGGACGGGTGTTGGGGCCCCATGTTGACGACGATCCGTTCGCCGGGGTCCGCGTTGCGGGCGGCCTCGACGATCTGGTCCCAGTCCTGGCCGCCGGCGACCAAGACGGTCTCCGGGCTTTCCGCGCCGCCGCTGGTCGAATCGGTGATTGTGCTCATCAGTTGTACGCTCTCCGCTCGTCGGGCGGGGGTATCTGCGCTCCCTTGTATTCCACCGGGATGCCGCCGAGGGGGTAGTCCTTGCGTTGCGGGTGGCCATGCCAGTCGTCGGGCATCTCGATCCGGGTCAGCGACGGATGCCCGTCGAAGATGATGCCGAAGAAGTCGTAGGTTTCCCGCTCGTGCCAGTCGGTGGTCGGGTAGATGCCGAACAGCGAGGGGATGTGCGGATCACCGTCCGGCACAGCCACTTCCAGGCGGACGCGGCGATTGTGCGTGATCGACTGCAGCGGATACACGGCGTGCAGTTCGCGGCCCGTCTCGTGCGGGTAGTGCACCCCGCTCACGCCCAGGCACATCTCGAAACGCAGGCCGGGCTCGTCGCGAAGGCGCTGGGCCACCCGGGGCAGGGCGTCCCGGCGCACGTGCAGGGTCAGCTCGTCGCGGTACACCACGACCTTTTCCAACGCGTCGGACAATTCGACGTCGGCGCTTTTCAGGGCCTCGGCCAGCTTGTCGACCACGTCGTCGAAGTAGCCCCCGTATGGGCGGGGCGAGCTGCCGGGTAGCACGACCTCCCGGACCAGCCGTCCGTACCCGGTGGTGTCACCGCTACCGGAGATGCCGAACATGCCGCGGCGTACGCCGATCACTTCGCCGTCGGCCCGGGGCGGGCCCCCGCCTTCGGTTGCCGCTTCCTTGGGGTCGTGGTCCGGCGAGCTCATCGCAGCAGCCCGCGCATCTCGATCGTGGGCCGGGCGGCCAGCGCCGCCTGCTCGGCTTCCGCGATGGCTTCTTCGCGGTTGACGCCCAGCGGCATCTGTTGAATCTTCTCGTGCAGCTTGAGGATTGCGTGCAGCAGCATCTCGGGCCGCGGCGGGCATCCGGGCAGGTAGATGTCCACCGGGACCACGTGATCCACGCCCTGCACGATCGCGTAGTTGTTGAACATCCCGCCCGACGACGCGCACACGCCCATGGCCAGCACCCACTTCGGCTCGCCCATCTGGTCGTAGATCTGGCGCAGCACCGGCGCCATCTTCTGGCTCACCCGGCCGGCCACGATCATCAGGTCGGCTTGCCGCGGCGTCGCCGAGAACCGCTCCATGCCGAACCGCGCGATGTCGAATCTCGGTCCTGCGGTTGCCATCATCTCGATGGCGCAGCACGCCAACCCGAATGTCGCCGGCCACAACGAGTTCTTGCGGACGTAACCGGCCACCTTCTCGACCGTCGACAGCAGAATCCCACCGGGCAGCTGTTCCTCGAGACCCACGTCTACCTCAATCCCACGTCAGGCCGCCGCGGCGCCACACATAGGCGTACGCCACGAAAACCGTGAGCATGAACACCACCATCTCGACCAACGCGAACGTTCCCAGCGCGTCGTAACTGACCGCCCAGGGATACAAGAACACGATTTCGATGTCGAAGACGATAAACAGCATTGCGGTCAGGTAATACTTCACCGGGAACCGCTGTCCGCTCGCCGCGTGCGGGCCGCTGACCGGGCTTTCGGTCGGCTCGATCCCGCACTCGTAGGCCGCCATCTTCGACTTGTTGTATCGCGACGGTCCGGCGATGCTCGCGATCGCGACCGATCCCACGGCGAAGGCCGCCGCTATCGCTCCGAGAACCAGGATGGGTATGTAGACGTTCAACTCGCTCCAAGATCTCCTCGTACGGGTCGCCGTGCGGCGGCCGGGCGGGGGGCCGGGCTGCTGTGACGTACGCGGGCTGCGGGGCGCCACAGTGACCTCCACAACATAGCGTCGTGAAGGCAGGTGTGCTTTGTCGGGGTGGGGGTATCCGTCAGAGTTTTGTGTCGTAGCAACCCGGCGGTTGGCCGCCGTGCACCGGCACCTTCGTCCGCGAGGCGCGACCCGGTGCTGTTACCGCAGGTGAAGGCGCTAGCGGGTGGGGGTGCGGAGCAGTCCCAGCACCGTGCGGCCGAGCACGATGGGGTCGATCGGGTGCGGCACGGCGGCTTCGGCCCGCGACCAGTTCGCCAGCCAGGCGTCGTCCGCGCGGCCGGTCAGCACCACGAGGGGCGGGCACGTCGCGAGTTCGTCCTTGAGTTGTTTGGCGATTCCCATGCCGCCGGTGGGCGTGGCCTCGCCGTCCAGAATGGCCAAGTCGATGCCGCCCTCGTCCATCTGGCGCACCACCATCGGGGCCGTCGCCACCTCGAGGTAGGTCAGCTCCGGCAAATCCGGATGCAGGTGCTTGCCCAGGGCCCGGATCACCTGTTCGCGGGTGTTGGCGTTGTCGCTGTAGACCAGGATCCGCAGGGCAACGCTGGATTCGGGGCTGGAATCGGGCACGGTCCAGATGGTACTGGTGCCGCACCGGCTTTACTGGGCAGCCCGCACGAAGACCAGTTCCGCGGCCGCCTTGGCCGTCGAACCCATCATGGAAAGCCGGTTCCAGCCCAGGTCGAACCTGTTGCGGTCGACGTCGGTCTCCCCGGCGACCCGGATCGATCCGTCGTCGAGCTCGGTGATGGTGGCGGAGACCGGCAGCGGCTCGGTGATGCCTTTGATGGTGAACGCGGCCCGCACATCCGCCGCCTTGCCTTTGGTCGGCCGCACCGCGGTGACGACGACGTTGATCTCGCCGTAGCGCTCGACGTCGAAGAAGTCGGCGGAGCGCAGGTGCTTGTCGCGCCGCCCGATGCCGGTGTCGATCGAGGCCGCGCGGATGTCGATGCGCCCGAAAACGGCTCCCGCGCCCGTCAGTTGGCCGTCGCCGCTGAACTCGGTGAACCGGCCCTTGACGTTGACCAGGCCCCACATGTTTCTGATCTTGAAGGTGATGGCCGAGCGGTCCGGGACGAGGTTCCAGACGCCGGCCACGTCGGGATCGTTCAGCAGTATTTCCAGAGTTGTCATCTCCCACCCCATCTCTCGAGGGGAATCTAACCGCTATTGCATCAGCGGCGCGATCTCTGCGGGGTCGAAATACTCGTCGATCCGGGCGAGCCGACCGTCATCGCCGACCCTGATCACGATGCAGACCCGCATCGAGATCGATTGGCCGGCATGGCCGGTGGCGTGCAGGACGTGCTGCTGGACGAAGCCGCCCTCGAAGAAGCGCCGGTCCAGGATTTCATAGCGGCGTTCGGTGGTCGCGTTGATGAACCAGTCGATGACCCGCAACGCGCGGGCCTTATCGTCGTCGCGGCGCGCGCCCACCCGCCAGACCGCGATGTCGTCGCTCCACATCGCCTCGACCGCCGCGAAGTCACCCTTTTCGATGGCCGCGAACAACCGGTCGGCCGCGTCGGCGACGGTTTCCGCACTCGTCATGGCAAACGCTCCTATTCGCTGTTGTCGTAACCCGGGTGTGCGGCGGCCAGCCGGCGCCGCACCAGCGTGCGCAGGCAGGCCGTCACCTCCAAGGCCCGCCCGTCCAGCTCGCCGGCCCGGATCGCGGCGGCCAGCTCTTCCTCGTCGGCGAACCCCAGGTCGGCCAGGGCGGCGCGGGATTCGGCCTCGCTCTCGTCGAGCAGTTCGCGCTCGACGATGCGCAACGCGTTGGCCGCCACCCTGGCGTGGAAGTTGACCTGCCCGCTGGTCGCCGACCGCACGTCGGTCTCCAGGAATTCGGCCACCGCGGCCACCAGCTCGGCGGCGATCGGCCGGCCGTACGCGCCGATCATCAGGCGGCTCCTTCGAGCAGGTCGAGCAGGTCCCACTCGGTCTCGCACACGCGGCGACCGATGGTGGCCAGCTCCACCGAGCGGTGCAGACCGGTCAGATGCCGCTCGGCCTGATAGCGGCAGATGACCCCCCAGCGCAGCGTGGCCAGCACCAGCCACCAATGGAAAGCCACTCGATCCACGCTGGAACCGCTGGCCTGCTCGTAGGCGCGCAGGAAGCTCTCGATGCTGCCCAGACCGCCGGCGCCGAGACCGGCGGGAGCGCCGAAGCGCCAGGCCCGGATGCAGAACCAGGCCAGGTCGTCGTGCGGGTCGCCGCGGTGCACCAGCTCCCAGTCGAGGACGGCGGCGAGGCGGGACCCCTCGACGATCAGGTTGCCCATCCGGTAGTCGCCGTGCACCAGGACGTCCGCCGACGGTTCGGGCCGACGGGCCTCCAGCCAGCGAAACGCCCATTCGAAGGTGGCCGTGGTGTCGCCCATCGCGTCGAGCCGCTCCCGATACCGCGCGAGCGGATCCTCGTGGGCCAGCCCGGGGATGTCCGGGTCCGCGCGGTGGATGGCCGCCAGCGCCTGCGCGCATTGCCGCAGCAGCCCCGCGCGCGCCGCCTGCCCGCCCGCGGCGTCGAGTTGCCGCTGGATGCGCCGGACGATGGTCTCGCCCGCGATCGCCTCGCAGATCAGAAAGGGATTGCCCAGTGCCGCAGGCGAATCGTCGGCGATCAGGACGTGGGGGACCGGTGCGCCGGCGGCTGCGGCGGCGGCCTGGGCGCGCGCCTCGAGCTCCATGCCTGCGTGCACGTCGTCGGGTGCGCCGGTGCGCAGGATCAACGCTTGGCTCCGGTCGCCGGTGGCGGCGTCGAACGCCCAGGTGGCGCGGCTGGCGCCGCCGGTCATGGCGCGCAGGTTGTGCACCGCGACGTCGGCGCCGAGGACCGGCGCCAGCAGCGCGGCGAGTTGTGCGGCCAGGTCGTCGGTCGGCGTCACTTGCCAAACTTAAACAGCCGCTGCGCCACCCGGCGAATCTGGATCTCCTCGGCGCCTTCGGTGATCCGGTAGCGGCGATGGTGGCGATAGATGTGCTCGAACGGCTCGTGCCGGCTGTAGCCCAGGCCACCGAAGATCTGCATGGCCCGATCGGCGGCGTCGCACACGAGCCGGTTCGCCCGGTAGTTGGCCATCGACACCTTGTCCGAGACCTCCATGTGGTGATCGCGGTCCAGGTGCCAGGCGGCGTAGGCCACCAGCAGCCGCACCATCTGGGCTTCGGTCTGCAGTTCCGCGAGCGGCCATTGCACGGCCTGGTTGACCGCCAGCGGCTTGCCGAACACGGTTCGCCTGCCGGCGTATTCGGCGGCGCGGTCGATGCAGTACTGCGCGGCGCCCAGGCTGCTCGCGGCCTGCCGAATCCTGTTCTCGTGCAGGAAGGTCTGCGCCACCTCCAGGCCGCGGTCCACCTCACCGAGGACCGCGTCGGCGGGTACCCGGACGTCGGTCAACCGGACTTCGCCATGGTCGGTCGGCATGTTGAAGGTCCACCAGTAGTAGGGGACTTCGAACCCGGGCGCGTCCGTCGGCACCAGAAACGCCGTGATGCCCCGCGCCTGGCCGGGCTCACCGGAGGTGCGCGCGAAGACCAGGTCGTGGGTCGCGCGGTGCACGCCGGTGTTGAACCGCTTGGATCCGTTGATCACCCAGTCGTCGCCGTCGGGCTCGGCGTGGGTTTCCAGCCACGTCGCGTCCGAACCGTGCTGCGGCTCCGTCAGCCCGAACGCCATGGAACGTTCCCCGGTGATCAGCGCCTCGGACCACAGCCGTCGCTGCTCGGAGGTGCCGAACCGCTCCATCATGATCACCTGCGGGAAGTTCCCGACGATCGAGGACTCGTTCTGCAGGTCGTTGTGCAGCCCAAGTCCCTTGTGCGCCAGGTGTTCCCGAATGACCGCCATGTCCACATTGGTGCCGTCCCGCCCGCCCAGCGAGGCCGGCAGACCGTACCGCAGCCATCCCGCCTTGTCGGCCCGCCTGCGCATCTCGGCGAGCAGCTCCTCCCATTCCCGCGTCGGGATGCCGTCGTTCTCCCAGTCGGTGCGGGCATGTTCCCGGCGCTTGTCGAAATACTGGATGTGTTCGCGCTCGAGCGGTTTGATCTCGGCCTCGATGAAGTCGTCCATCTCGGCGAGCAGGCCCGGAAGGTGTTCGGGGAGCGTGAAATCCACAGTTGTCTCCTATGTCTCCTTGCCGCTGCCGTACAGGGTTTTCTTCCAGATCGTCGACAGGGTGGCGATGGCGTCCTCGTCGCTGATCTTGATGCCCAGGTTGGAGGGGCCGACGAACACGGTGGTGAAGTTCTCGAAGAGCAGGGCGATCGCCGCCGCGGTGTGTTTCGGGTCCAGCTCGGTTCCGTATCCCTGCTCCTGGGCGCGGCGCACCGAGGCGGCGACGATGTCCATGCCGAAGCGCCGAAATTCGTTCTGCACGGCGGCGAAGCGCGGCTGGGTGGCGGCGAGCTGCGCCACGGCGATCATGATGCCGATGTTCTGTTTGAACATGTTCCAGTAGCCGGTGACCACCGAGGTGAAGAAGGCCTCGTCTTCCGGCGAGTCCGGCAGGTGCACGCTGAGCCCGGACGGCGTCACGACGTCGTGCAGAAAGGATTCCGCCAGCGCGGCGAGCAGGTCTTCCTTGTCGCCGAAATACCGGTAGAACACGGCGGGCGACTTGCCGGCGGCGGACGTGATGTCGGCCAGCGTGGTGCCGTGAAAGCCCCTCTCGGCGAACAGCTTTCGGGCGGCCTGCTCAATGGCCTGCCTGGTCTGGCGGCCCTTGGCGGTCAGCGTGTCCGGGGTGGGCATCAGGCCCGGATCCGGTCACCGGCGCGCAGCAGGGCGCCCGGCAGGTCATGGCCGACAACGGATCTGGCGACCTCGGCGGCGGCGATGGCGGCCTGCAGGTCGACGTCGACGCCGAAGCCGCTGTCGCGCAGCAGGTACACCAGGTCCTCGGTGGCGATGTTGCCGGTCGCGCCCGGCGCGAACGGGCAGCCGCCCAGGCCGCCGACCGAGGCGTCCAGCCTTCGCACCCCGGCGCTGACCGCGGCGTATGCGCTGGCCAGCCCGGAGCCGCGGGTGTTGTGGAAATGGCCGCCCAGCGGCAGGTCGCCGATCACCGGACGCAGTTGGGCGATCAGCGAATTCACCCGCCCGGGGGTGGCGGTGCCGATGGTGTCGGCGATCGACAGGCGGTCGACACCGCGGTCGCGGGCGGCCGCGGCGATGTCGAGCACCCGCTGCGGGGGAGTGGGGCCTTCGAACGGTGAGTCCCACGCGGTGGCGATGATCACCTCGACGCTCACGCCGGCGTCGTGCGCGATGGCGAGGATCTCGCCGATCGCCTCGGTGGCCTCCGCGCTGGTGCGCCCGACGTTGGCCTGGCTGAAGGTGTCGTCGGCGGCCACCACGTACTCGATCGAGCGCAGCCCCGCCGCCACCGCGCGCTTGGCCCCGTTCGGGCTGGCCACCAGCGCGGAGAATTCAATGTCGGGGTAGTCGCGCAGGTGCGCGGCGAGCTCGGCGGCGTCGGCCATCGACGGCACCTTCGACGGCGAGACGAACGCGGTGGCCTCGACCTCGCGCACCCCGGTCGCGGCGACCGCCGCCAGGAGTTCGAGCTTGGCCGCCAACGGGATTGGCGCTTCGATCTGCAGGCCGTCGCGCAGCGACACCTCGCGGATCACCACCGCTGTGTTCACAGCACCTCCTCGGCCCGCAACGCGTCCAGCTCTTCGGTGGTCCTGCCCAGCAGTCCGATGAAGACGTCGTCGTTGTGCTGGCCCGGCCGCGCGGGCCCGGCGCTGCGGACCCGGCCCGGGGACTCGGAAAGCACCGGCACCACGCCGGGCCCCAGGACGTTTCGCCCGACCCGTTCATCGAAGTGCTCGACCAGCATGCCGCGGGCCCGCAGCTGCGGGTCGTTGACGACCTCGGCGACGGTGTTGATGGGTCCGGCGATCACGCCTGCGGCGCTGAGGGTTTCGATGATCTCACCCGGCTGGCGCTCCGCCGCCCATGCGCCGATGATGCCGTCGAGCTCGTCCTGGTTGCGGCCGCGGGCGCCGTGCGTGGCGAACCGGTCGTCGGTGACCAGCTCGGGGCGGCCCATCGCCTTGCACAGGCGGGCGAAGACGGTGTCCTGGTTGGCGGCGATCACCACCCAGGAGCCGTCGGCGCTGCGGTAGATGTTCGACGGCGCGATGCCCTCCAGCCGGGTGCCGGACGGTCCGCGCACCACGCCGCCCGCGTCGTAGTCGGGGATGGTGGATTCCTGGACCGCCAAACAGGATTCGGTCAGAGCGACATCCACCACCTGGCCGCGCCCGGTGATGCCGCGGCGGTACAGCGCCGCCAGCGCCCCCTGGGCGCCGAACATGCCGGCCAGGGTGTCGCCGAGGGATAGCGCCAGCCGGGGCGGCGGGCCGCCGGGGAAGCCGTTGAGGTGCCGCAGCCCGCTTGCCGCCTCGGCCACCGAGGCGTAGCCGGCCTTGTGCGCGTCGGGGCCCGTCTGCCCGTAACCCGAGACCCGGACCAGGATGATGCCCGGGTTGCGGGCGCTGAGCACGTCGTAGCCCAGGTCCCATTTCTCCAGCGTTCCCGGCCGGAAGTTCTCCACGACGATGTCGGACTTCGCGACCAGCTCAAGGAACAACTCGCGGCCGCGGGGCTTGCGCAGGTCGAGGGTGATCGCCCGTTTGTTGCGCGCGTGCACCGTCCAAAAGACGTGCTGCCCGTCGATTTCGGCCTGGCCCCAGGTGCGCAGCGGGTCCGGGGCGCCGGGAGGCTCGACCTTGATGACGTCGGCGCCCATGTCGCCCAGCAGCCGCCCGGCGAACGGGCCCGCGATCAGCGTGCCGAGTTCGAGCACCCGGACGCCGTCCAGCGGACCGGCTGTCACTCTTTGCTCGCGAAGTCGTGGCGGACCAGCCAGTCGGTGACGATGTCGACGGCCGCGCGCAGCTTGTCGCGCTGGTCGGGGCCCGCGTAATAGTGTGTGGCGCCGGGGATTTCGTGCATTTCCTTGTCGTGGTACCCGATGGCCTCGAACAGCCGCCGGGTGTGGCTGGGTGTGCAGGCGTCGTCGGCCAGGTTACCGATCACCAGCGCCGGGACCGCGATGTCGGCCCCGCACGCCACTCCGTCGCCGCGGGCGTCGTCGTAGCTCCACTGCGAAAGCCAGCCTCGCAGCGTCGAGAAACGGGCCAGCCCGACCGGGCTCATGTTCACCACCTGAGGATCCCCCAGGTAGCAGGTTCCCGGGGTGCGTTCGTTGGGATCCACGGTCGGGTCCAGCCAGCGCGGGTCCGCCATGGTGCCGTGCACCACGAAGCCGAACTCGTCTTCGGGCCGGCCGGCCGCCTTCAACTCGGCGAGCTTGTCCCGGACCCAGGCGGTGATGCGCCGGTTGCGCGCGATCTGCGCCTCGCGATACCGGGCCAGGAACTCCTGGCTGTACGGCGGCTGGTTGGGGTTGTCCGGGTTATAGAGGTCCAGCTCGGGATCGCGCTTGGTGGGGTCGGATTCGTCGAGGATCGACGCGTCGAGCCATTCGGTCAGCGTGCCGTGGCGGCTGATGTGCGCGGCCAGCAGCATGATGCCGTCCGCGGCGGGCAGGTCCAGGGCGGTCAGGTCGGGACCGTCGCCGGACGGGCTGGACGTGATGGTCGGGTGCTGAGCCTGCTGTTGGTAGAACACCGACAGCGAACCGCCGCCGCTCCACCCGGCCAGCACCACCTTCGAATAGCCCAGCCGCTTCTTGGCGTCCTTGATGCACTCGCCCAGGTCCTCCACCACCTTCTCCATCAGCAGCGCCGCGTCGGTGCCGCGGAATCGGCTGTTGCAGTAGATGACGTGGTGGCCCGCCCGGGCCAGCGCGTTGATCATCGGCAGGTAGGCGCCGCCCCCGATCGGGTGCATGAACACCAGCACCGTGTCCGACGGCCTGTCCGTCGGCTTGAGCAGATAGCTCTCCAGCACGGTGATCTCGGCCAGGCCGCCATAGACGTCGCGGACGCCGGAATTGTTCTGGAACGCAACGAGATAGGGGATTCGTTCGTATTCGTGACGGGTCGTCATGCTCAGTGTTGTCCTAGGTCGTTCGCCAGCACCTCGGCCGACGGGGTCAGTCGCCGACGGGTGTCGACGGCGATCACTTGCCAATCGACGCGGGAGTACTCGTCGAACTTGCGGCGCGCCCGTTCCCGCGCCTTCTCCGGTGCGCCGTGGTGAACGCCTTGCGGCGCATGGGAGATCAGGCCGGGCGGCATCGGGATGCCGTAGAGCGAGCCGCCGTGGAAGAAGGCGATCTCGTCATAGTCGACGTTGCGGTGATACCACGGGGTGCGCTCGGTGCCCGGGACACCCTCCGCCGGCTTCGGCAGGAAGTTCATCACGTAGACGCCGGTGGCCTGCATGAACAGGTGCACCGTCGGTGGCAGGTGGACGCTGTCGGAGGTGACCACGTTGTAGTCGGCGATGTTGAAGGTGAACGCGAAGTTGTCACCGCGCCAACCCTCGACGTCGAGCGGATTGTGTTGGTAGAAAAGCGTTGTCGGGCCGCCCTCGTGGAGGAGCCGGACCTCGTACTCGTCGCGGCCGTCGTCCTCGACGGGGGCCGGTTCGGGGATGGTGGCCTGCGACGGGTCGAACGGGAAGTGCCGGCCCAGCGGCCCGGGCGGCGGCACCCGGAACTCGTCGGTCGCCTCGATCATGAGCAGCGTCGTCTCGGCGTCCGGCGCCTGGCGCCAGGTGCAGGCCTTGGGCAGGTAGACCCAGTCACCCTGGGAGTAGCGCAGTGGCCCGAACTCGGTTTCGAGCAGGCCCGCGCCCTGGTGCACGAAGCACAGCAGGTCGCCGTCGACATGGCGGGCGAAAAACGGCATCGGCTGGGCGCGACGGCTCAACAGGATTCGGCAGTCGGCGTTGCTGAACATCAGCAGCGGACCGCCGTTGGCGTCGGTGGCGTCGCTCGGCTTGAGCTCGCCGGCCAGCACGTCGACGGGCCGCAGCGGGCCGACGGACCGGTAGGCGGTGGGGTCGTGGCGGCGGTAGAGGTTCGCCGTGCGGCCGGTGAATCCGCCGCGGCCCAGCTCGTCGTCCTTGAGCCCGTCGAGGTCGGCGTGCAGGCGTTGGGGCGTCGTGCCTTTTCGCAAGTGAACGAACGATTCCATGGATGACCCCCGGCTCGGGCGACCTACAAAAACTGAAAGTGACATTAGTTTTTGTTTTGCGCCCGCACAAGGGTCCATGCGTCTTCGTCGACCCTTTGTGTCGCCGATCAAGCCTGACGAGTCAGTCGCGCACGCGCACCACGACCTTGCCCCTGGCGGTGCGGTTCTCCAGCGACGCGACCGCCGCGGCGGCCTCCTCGAGCGGGTACACCTCCGGATTGGGGGCGGCCAGTTGCCCGGAGCTCAAGAGCTTCTCGAGCCCGGCCCACTGCTCGGCCAGCGCGTTCGGATGCGTGGCCGTCCACGCCCCCCAGCCGACGCCGACCACGTCAATGTTGTTGAGCAGCAACCGGTTCACCTTCACGGTCGGGATCTCCCCGCCGGTGAAGCCGACGACCAGCAGCCGCCCGCCCGGCGCAAGCGAGCGCAGCGAATCGGTGAACCGGTCACCGCCGACCGGGTCGAGTATCAGGTCGACACCGCGACCGCCGGTGAGTTCCTTGACCGCGTCCTTGAACCCGTCGGCCAGCACGACGTCGGTGGCGCCGGCGGCGGTCGCGACGTCGGCCTTCCCCTCGGTGCTGACGACCGCGATGGTGCGCGAGGCCCCGAGCAGCGAGGCCAGCCGCAGCGTCGACGTGCCGATGCCCCCGGCGGCGCCGTGCACCAGGACGGTCTCGCCCTGGGCGAGCCGGCCGCGCACCGTCAGGGCGAAATACACGGTCAGGTCGTTGAACAGGAGTCCGGCGCCGGCCTCGAAGCTCACGTTGTCGGGTAGCTTGAACACCCGGTCGGGCGCCAGGATCGCGACTTCGGCCATGCCGCCGGACAGCATCGTCAGCCCGACGACCCGGTCGCCGGTCCGCACGTGCGCGCCGGCCGGCGCCGAGCGGACCACACCGGCGATCTCCGCGCCCAGCACGAACGGCGGCTCGGGGCGGTACTGATACAGGCCCCGGGTCAGCAATGCGTCGGGGAAGGCGGCACCGGCGGCGTGCACCTCGACGACGACGCCGTCACCCGAGGGTTCGTCGACCTCCGCCACCTCGATCGCGTCCGGACCGTCCAACCGAGTCACCCGTGCAGCGCGCATGGTCGCAGAGCCTACTGCCGACTCAGAATCCGCCCGCGACCCGCACCACCGCCCGACCGGTGAACTTGCCGGCGCGCACCTGATCGAGCACGTCGACCACGTCCTTGACGTCGACGTCGCTGGTGAGCGAGTCGAGATGGCGCGGCCGCAACGAATCGCCCAGCAGCGCCCACAGTTTGCGGCGCCGCCCGATCGGCATCTGCACCGAATCCATCCCCAGCAGCGCGACGCCGCGCAGGATGAACGGCATCACGGTGGTGCGCAACGCCGGACCGCCGGTCAGCCCGCTGGCGGCGACCGCCCCGCCGTAGTCGACGGCGCTGAGCACGTCGGCCAGCGTCGCACCGCCCACGCAATCCACCGCGGCCGCCCAACGCGCCTTGGCCAACGGCCGCGGCTTGGCGTCGGGATCCTCCGGCAACCGGCCGATAACCTCCGCCGCGCCAAGCTCTTTCAGCAGCCCGGAAGCCGCCTCCTTGCCGGTCGAGGCGACCACAGAAAAGCCCTTGGCGGCCAGCAGGTCCACGCTGACCGAGCCGACGCCCCCGGAGGCGCCGGTGACCACGACGGACCCGGCGCCGGGCTCAACGCCCCAGTCGATCAGCGCCTGCACGCTCATCGCGGCGGTGAAGCCGGCGGTCCCGATCGCGGCGCCCTCGCGCGGGGTCAACGGGCCGAGCGCGACGACCTGGTCGGCGGGCAGCCGCGCGAATTCGGCGTAGCCACCGTGGTGGCCGGTGCCGATCTGGTAGCCGTGCGCAAGCACCGTGTCACCGACGGCGAAGTCGGGTGAACTCGACTCGACGACCTCGCCGGCCAGGTCGATGCCCGGCACGACGGGGTAGCTGCGCACCACGCCGCCGCCCGGGGTCACGGCCAGCGCGTCCTTGTAGTTGACGCTCGAATAGAGCACCCGGATCGTGACCTCACCGGGTGGCAGGTCGGAGTGGCTCAAAGTCTCGACCGACGCGGTAATCCGGTCGCCATCTTCGCGAGCGACGAGCGCTTGAAACGTGTCCATGCCTCGACGCTAACCTCGCCCTATGGATTCCTTTCCACTCGGTCGCTTTTCGGTCTCCCGGGTGGGCTTCGGCGCGATGCAGTTGCCGGGCCCCAACGTCTTCGGCCCGCCCCGGGACCGCGATGAGGCGTTGGCCGTCCTGCGGCGGGCCGTCGAGCTCGGCGTCGACCACATCGACACCGCCCAGTTCTACGGACCCGACGTCGCCAACGAGCTCATCCGCGAGGCGCTCCACCCCTACCCGGAGAACCTGGCGCTGGTGAGCAAGGTCGGCGGCCGGCGCGACGACAAGGGCGCCTGGCTGCCGGTCGACGAGCCCGCCGACTTACGCCGCGACATCGAGACCAACCTGCGCACCCTCGGCGTCGACCAGCTGGCCGCGGTCAACCTGCGCGTGTTCGAAAGCGGCGAGCCCGATCGGCTGTTCGACGACCAGCTCTCGGTCATGATCGAAGCCCGCGACGCGGGGCTGATCGGCGGGATCGGGCTGAGCAACGTCAACCGCGATCACCTGCTGCGCGCCTTGGGGCGCACCGAAATCGCCTGTGTCCAAAACGCATTCAACCTTCTCGATCGGGAATCGGCGCCCCTGCTCGACGAGTGCACCGCCCGCGGGATCGCGTTCGTGCCGTTCTTCCCGCTGGGGGCCGCGTTCGTCCAGCCGAACCCGGTGCTGACGCACCCGCTGGTGGCCGACACGGCCGAGCGGCTCGGCCGTACGCCGGCGCAGGTCGCGCTGGCGTGGACGTTGAGCGTGGCGCCCAACGTGTTGCTGATCCCCGGCACCTCGTCGGTGCGGCACCTGGAGGAGAACATGGACGTCGCCTCGATCGAACTCGACGACGAGGTCCGTCAGCAACTGGACGCCCTCGCCGGGTAGTCACACCGAACGTGCACTCAGGGCGGGAAATTGGCCGACTGGCCGCCGTGGTTGCACGTTCGGCGAACCGAGCTACTTGAGCTCGGCCGACGACAGGCCCAGCAAGCGGCGGGCGACCACCAATTGCTGGATCTGCTGGGTGCCCTCGAAGATGTCCAGGATCTTGGAGTCGCGCGCCCACTTCTCCAGCATCGACTGCTCGGAATAGCCTGCGGTACCGGCCAATTCGACGGTCTTGAGGGTGACGTCGCTGGCCATCCGGCCGGCCTTGGCCTTGCTCATCGACGCCTCTTTGGAGTTGGGGATCTTGTTGTCGGCCTGCCACGCCGCCCGCAGGGCGAGCAGGTAGGCGGCCTCCCAGTCGGCTTCCATCCGCAAAAACTCGGCCGCCGCGGCGCTCTGCGCGTGCGACGGTTTGTCGTAGGAGATGTCCACGCCCGCCTCGGTGAGGATCTTGCGGATTTCCTCGAGGGCGGCTCGGGCGACGCCGATGGCCATGGCCGCCACGATCGGCCGGGTGTTGTCGAAGGTCTCCATCACACCCGAAAAGCCCTTGCCGACTTCGATTTCGGGGTTGCCGAGCAGGTTCTCCTTGGGGATGCGCACGTTGTCGAAGCGGATCGCCGCGGTGTCGGAGCCCTTGATGCCGAGCTTGCGTTCGAGCCGCTCGACCGTCACGCCGGGGTGCTCGCGCGGCACGATGAACGACTTGATGGCCGCGCGCCCCTGCGACTTGTCCAGCGTGGCCCACACCACGATGTGGGTGGCGCGCGAACCGGCGGTGACATAGATCTTCTCGCCGTTGATCACGTACTCGTCGCCGTCCAGCTTGGCGGTGGTCGACACCGCCGCCGAGTCGGAGCCGAACCCCGGCTCGGTGATGGCCATCGCCGCCCACACCTTGCCCAGGCGTTCCAGCTGTTCCTGTGTCGCGACGGCGGAGATGGCCGCGTTGCCCAGGCCCTGGTAGGGCACCGACAACATCATCGCGACGTCACCCCAGCAGGCCTCGAGGGTCTGCAGCAGCGCCGCCATGTTGGCGCCGTTGTGGTTTTGGTCCCGGTCCTTGTTCTCGTCGCCCAGGTTGTCGGCCCCGGCGAATTCGATGGATTCCGAGGCGCCCGCGAACAGGTTGTAGAGCGTGTCGAGTTCGACCGGGTAGGCGTGTTCGGCGAGGTCGTACTTGCGGGCGATCGGGCGCATCAGCTCCGCCGCGCCCTGGTGGGTCTTGACGGTCACCGCTTGCAGCTTGCGGGGTAGTTCCAGATTGATTGCCATGGTTGGTCTTTCGGTAGTCCGGATGACGGCTGGATGACGACTTAGATGACGACGACGCCCTCGGCCACGCCGATGGCCCGCAGGTCGCGGTACCAGCGCTCGACCGGGTGCTCTTTGGTGAAGCCGTGGCCGCCGAGCAGCTGGACGCCGTCCAGGCCGATCTGCATGCCCTTGTCGGCGCCCAGCCGCTTGGCCAGCGCCGCCTCGCGGAGGAAGGGCAGGCCCTGCTCGGCGCGGGCCGCGCCGCGCCAGGTGATCAAGCGCAGGCCGTCCAGCTCGATGGCGATGTTGGCGCACATGAACGCGACCGCCTGGCGATGGGCGATCGGCTCACCGAAGGCCTCGCGCTCCTTCACGTAGGGCACGACGTAGTCGAGCACCGCGTGCGAGGTGCCCACCGCTAGCGCCGCCCAGCCCAGCCGGGCCAGCGCGATCGCCTCCGAGTAGTCGGCGTCGGTGGCCTCGTCCTCGCCGAGGCGGGCGCTCAGCGGCACCGTAACCCCGGAGAGCTCCACCTGGCCCAGGGCCGCCGCGCGGATGCCCATACTCGGATCCGCCTTGACGGCAAGGCCTTTGGTCGACGACTCCACGACGAACAAAGCCGGCTTGCCGTTCAGCTGCGCGCCGATGATGAACAGTTCGGCGTCGGCCGCCGCCGGAACCAACGACTTCACGCCGTCGAGCCGGTAGCCGCTCGGGGTGCGCACCGCGGTCGTCTTCAGCATGGTGGGGTCGAACAGCGGTTGCGGCTCGGCGATGGCGACGCAGGCCTGCGGAACGTTCTCGCCGGCGAACTCGTGCAGATAGGTGGCCTGCTGGTCCGCGCTGCCCCAATGGGTCAACGCGGCGGCCACACCGCCGGGGGCCAGGATCGGCAGGGCCAGACCCATGTCGCCGTAGGCGAGCGCCTCGGCCGCCAGCACGTTGGTCACGCTGGAGCGGTGGGCGGCGATGCCGTCGAAGGCCTCGGGGATGTTGATCGCGGTGATGCCCAGCTCCGCGGCTTTGGCGATCAGGTCGGCGGGGTAGGTCGCGGCCTCGTCGGCCTCGGCCGCCGCCGGCCGCAGCACCTCCTCGGCGAATTCGGTGAGGGTCTCGACGATCAGCTTTTGGTCGTCGTCGGGCGTCAGGTCGAAGTAGTCCTTGCCGCTCGACTTCAGGCGGGTCGGTCCGCTGCGCAGGTTCTGCACGCGCTTGAACTGCCTGGAGGCGGCGGCCGCGGTGGAGAATACGGTCTTCGTGCCGTACTGCAGCCCCCGGTTGACCGGGTCGCGCAGGCGGTATTTGTCCAGGAACTCCTGGCCCATGAGCGGGGTGAGCAGCGCGATGGCGATGTCGACGCCGGTGCGCTTGTGGTGTTGTAACCCGACCGCGCTCTCGTGGTCTTTCCGTTTGCGACCGGAGCGGGCGGATTTTGAAGTCTTTGTTGAACCGGAACGACTGTCGGTCATCTGGGCGCCTCTGTTGTTTGGGGCAGTGCGGATAGGCCTATCTTACTCCGGAGTAAGATCACAGAGAACACTTGTTAACTAATTCACAGCGCCGGTATCCAGGCTGCGCAGCACGTGGGCATGCAGCGGCCCGTTCGTCGCCACGGCGCTGCCGCGGTGCGGTCCCGGCACGCCGTCCAGGCCGGTCATCGTCCCGCCCGCCTCGCGGACCAGGATGTCGAGCGCGGCGAGGTCCCAGACCGAGACCTCGGGTTCGGCGGCGATGTCGACAGCCCCTTCGGCCACCAGGCAATAGGAGAGGAAGTCGCCGAAGGCGCGCACCCGCCAGACGGCGTCGGTCAGCGCGATGAAGCGGTCCCGCAGACCGCGGTCCGCCCAGCCGGACAGGCTGGAAAACGACAGACTGGCCGAATCAAGTTGCGCCACTGAGGAAACCGATAGCCGCCGCGGCGCGGCGCCGTCGACGCCGACGAAGGCGCCCCGGCCGCGCGCGGCCCACCAACGCCGCTGCAGCGCCGGGGCACTGACGACGCCGACGGCGGGCACACCGTCTTCGAGCAGCGCGATCAAGCTGGCCCACACGGGCACGCCCCGCACGAAGTTCTTCGTGCCGTCGATGGGGTCGATGATCCACTGCCGTCCGGTGAAAGCGGTGGTCCCGCCGAACTCCTCGCCGACGACGCTGTCGTGCGGCCGTTCGCGGCCAAGCGCCTCGCGCAGCTCGGTCTCCACCCCGCGATCGGCGTCGGTGACCGGGGTCAGGTCGGGTTTGGTGTCAACGCGCAGGTCGAGGGCGCCGAAGCGGGCCGACGTCAGCGCGTCCGCGCGGTCGGCCAGCGCGAGCGCCAATGTCAGATCGTCCCGACTCATGACGCAGTCCTATCACGGCTCTACCATGGCGGCGTGTGGGAATTCGGAGTCCTGATCCTGCTGCTGGCCGTGTTGGCGGTCGCCCTCGCTCAGCGGTTCGGGCCGCGCGGCCCCCGCGGCGAGCTGCTGAACGGCACGCTGCTGGTGACCGGCGTCAGCCCGCGGCCCGAGGCCACCGGTGAGCAGTTCGTCACCATCGCCGGTGTGATCAACGGGCCCACCGTCAGTGAGCACGCCGTGTATCAGCGCATGGCGGTCGATGCCGACAACTGGCCGACCATGGGCCAGTTGTTCCCGGTCGTGTATTCGCCGAAGAATCCGGACAACTGGAGGTTCGCGCCCTCCGAGCCGCCGCCGGCGTAGCGCCCGTCAGCCGGCCGCGGGCGGGCGTGCCATCACCGTGATCCGCACGCCGTAGCGCGGGACCACCATCGCGGCCCGCGAGACTCGCATCCCCGGTAGCCCGGGCACGCCGGCCGTCGTTCGCGCCAGCGCCTCAGTCGGCGCGGCGGACAAGCCACCGACCGGCAACTCCGGCAACCCCGAAGTGGGGTTGCCGGTCGCGAACGCCCAGCCGGCGGGCACCGACATCGACCCGATCCTTCCGGCGCCGGCGAACACCGCCCGAACGCCGCCGCCCGGGCCCGACGCGGCACCGCTCAGCGCGGGCGCAGCGGGCATTCCGGCCGGAGCCGCCCCGAGGTTCGGCAAAATGCCTAAGTTCTTGTCGGCCTGGATGATTCCCGCGGGAAACCCTTCCGAATTGAGCAGCGCGTTGAACGTGGTCTGGACGCCCTGGATGGTGTCGAGTATCCGGAAAAGTTGCGACGACGAGCCGGGCGCCGCGGGGGTCACCACCTGCGAGCCCGTGCCCGAGTTCGAGGCGCCGGCGGTGGCTTGCGCGACGGCCGCCTGCTGGGCGGGCACCCCACCCGGGTCGGTGGTTTGGCGCGGGGAGGAGAAGGGCGAAAACTGCACCGCCGCGGCCGAACTGGCGCAGTAGCTGTACATCGCGGCGGCGTCCTGAGCCCAATACTCGGCGTATTGCGCCTCGGTGGCGGCGATCGCGGCGGTGTTCTGTCCGAAGAAGTTCGTCGCTATCAGCATTGCCAATTGGCTGCGGTTGGCGGCGACCGCGGGTGGCGGCACCGTCATGGCATGCGCCAGCTCGTAGGCCGCCGCGGCCGCCCGGGCGTGCGTCGCCGCCTGCTGAGCCCGCTCGGCGGTGGAATACAGCCAAGCCACATAGGGCGCCGCGCTGGCCGCCATGGCCTGGGAGGCGGGCCCGTACCAGTGCAACCCCGTCAGCCCGGACAGCACCGACTCGTAGACGGCGGCCGTGATGCCCAACTCCGCCGACAGCGAGTCCCAGCTCCCGGCGGCGGCCAGCAACGAGCCGGACCCCGGGCCGGCGTAGAGCCGGCCGGAGTTCACCTCTGGTGGCAGAAGGCCGAAATCCATTGTGTGACAGCCCTATAAGCGAGTGCAACGAAGCTGCGTGCGGCGAACGGCTCGTTCTATCTCCGACGGCAGTTGGCGGATCGGCCGCACGTCAGCCGGCGGCCGGCGGGCGGGGGATCACGGTGAGCCGCATCCCGTAGCGGGGCGGTGCGCCCACGCCGACGGAGCGCGCGGCGCCGCTGCCCGGCATGCCCGGATAACCGGGGTACCCGGACGCCACCGGCTCCTCGGTCCCGGGCAGCGTGGTGAAGCCGGCGGGCGATAGCGGCGAGATATGGGTGCTCGTCGGTGCCGACCAGCTTGCGGGCACCGACATCGGCCCGATCGAGCCGGCGTGCGAGAGCGTCGCGGTGATGTTGCCCAGGCCCCCGCCCAGGCCCGCCGTCGCGCCGCGAAGCGCGGGCGCCGCGATGGCGGGGGCGAGATTGGCGGCCGCCGCCCCGGGCTTGGCGAGGATGCCCAGATTGTTCTCGGCCCCAATGATTCCCGATACGAACTGCTCCATGTTATAGGGAGCGCTGAAGCCGACGCCCGTGCCCTGAATGAGGTCGAGGACCCGGAAGGCGTTGTTATTGTTGGCGGCCGCCAGCGGCGCGGCGCCGACTCCCGATTGCGGGTCCGGCGCCGAAAGTTGGCTGGTTTGCGGTGAGAACGACTGCGCCACAGCCTTGTTGGCGGCCGTCCTGGCGCTGGCCGTGGCCACCGCGGTGTCCTGGGCGCCCACCCCGGACTCGTTGGTGGATTTGCTCGCGGCGGTGAACTTCGGCAACCGCGTCGCCGCCGCCGAGGAGGCGGCGTAACCCGACATCGCGGCGGTGTCCTGAGCCCAGAAATCGGCGTATTGCGCCTCGACGGCCGCGATGGCAGCGGTGTTCTGGCCCACGATGTTCGTCGCCACCAGCGACGCCAGCAAGGTGCGGTTGGCGGCGACCACCGAGGGCGGCACCGTCATCGCGTACGCCTGCTCGTACGCCGCCACGGCCGTTCGCGCCTGCATGGCGGTTTGTTGCGTCTGCTCGGCGGTCGCCTGCAACCACGCCAGGTAGCGGGCGGCCGCGAACGCCATCGCGTCGGCCGCCGAGCCGCGCCACTGCAGGCCCAGGCTCGAGAGCACCGATTCGTACGACGCGGCGGTGGAGGCCAGCTCGGCCGACAACGCGTCCCAGCTTCCCGCGGCGGCCAACAACGAGGCCGGCCCGGGCCCGGCGTACATCCGGGCGGAGTTGATTTCCGGTGGAAGAAAAGCCCAATCCATGATGTCCCATCCCTGTGAAGGCAAACGTGAATAACGCCGGGGCTGAACGCATCGGCGTTGTTTGGCAAAAAATCTGTTGGCCGCTTCCACACCGCTTTGCCGGTCGGCAAAGCTCACCCCGGGTGACTGGGCGGCCGAGCGCGAGCGCTCACGTGCTGTCTAGCGGGCAGCGTGGCGCTTATCGAGGTGGCGGACCGTGCGCACAGGGCATCGCAATGGATCCTTCGATGTTCGGGCAATTCAAAGGTCGCAGGCGCGGACGGCGCTTGCGGGGTTTTGCGGCTATTCCGGCGCCGGCCAGGCAGAATTAAGGACTTGTTTCCCTTTAGTTCATCTTCTGTTAACCGAGCTTGCTTGCCTCGATCTCGGTAGGAAGAACACGAAACCCGCTGCGGGACTGGCTACTTCGCCCCTGTGCGGCCGGTTGCGGTGCGCGTTGTTGGGCACGTGTCAAGCACCACCCAGGGCGCTCAGCCGTGGCTGATCCGCAGCAGTTCTTGCAGGTTGGGCAGCTTGACCCGCGGCCGCCCGTGCGGCTCACCGGCGGCCCGCTCGTGGCGGTCGATGATCTCCCAGTGCTCGGAGGTGACCAGTTTGGGCTGGCGTGCGGCCAGCCAGTTGGCCAGTTGGTCGGCGTGGTCGTCGGGGAAATCCGCCAGCTCGCCCCTCGCGCGTCCCAAGTCGGCGAGCAGGGTGTCGACGGTGTCCTGGGAGTCCTTCTTATTGGTGCCGATGACGCCGGTCGGGCCGCGCTTGATCCATCCGGCGACGTATTCGTTGCGGCTGCCCTCCACCCGCCCGGCGGTGTTGGGGATGGTCGCGGTCTTCTCGTCGAACGGCAGCCCCGGCGTGGGCATGCCGCGGTAGCCGACCGACCGCACGACGAGCTGAACCGGCAGCTCCTCGCGCTCGCCGGTGTCCTTGGCCGAGACCCGGCCGCTCTCGTCGGTGACCAGCTCGTTGCGGCCCAGCACGATGCTCTCCACCTTGCCGTCACCCTTGATCTCGATGGGAGAGGTCATGAACCGGAACACGATTCGACGGTGGTTGGGTCGTGGGGCGCGTTCGGCGTAACCGCGCAACACCTTGATGTTCAGTTTCGTCGTCTTGTCCGCGGCGGCCTCGTCTTCGGCGGTGATGCCCTCCAGCTGCGCCGGATCGACGATCACGTCGACCCCTTCCAGGTCCGCCAGCTCACGCAACTCCAGCGTGGTGAACGCGGTCTGCAGCGGCCCCCGCCGCCCGATGATGACTACCTCCTCCACGCCACACGGCCGCAGCGAGTCCAGGGCATGGTCGGCAATGTCGGTGCGTGCGAGCACATCGGGATCGGTCACCAGGATGCGGGCGACATCGAGGGCGACGTTGCCGTTGCCGACCACGACCGCGCGGGCGCCCGACAGGTCGGGGCCGGGCTCTTGGAAGTGCGGGTGCGCGTTGTACCAGCCCACGAATTCGACGGCGGCCATGCTGCCGGGCAGGTCCTCGCCGGGGATCCTCAACGACCGGTCGGATTGCGCCCCGATGGCATAAATCACCGCGTCATAGCGGTCGGACAGCTCCCCGGGGTGCACGTGTTCGCCGACCACCATGTTGCCGAAGAAGCGGAAACGCGGATCTTCGGCGGTTTTTTCGAACTGCTTGCTGATCGACTTGATCTTGGGGTGGTCGGGCGCGACGCCGGAGCGCACCAGCCCCCACGGGGTGGGCAGCATTTCCAGCATGTCGACGGCGACATCGATCCCTTCGGCCGCGTCGGCCGCCTTGAGCAGGGATGACGCGGCGAAGAATCCCGACGGTCCGGAGCCGACGATTGCAACGTGGTATGGGCGCATACTCGACCTTCTATTCGTGCCCGGTTAGCGCGCGGGGGGCTGCGGGCGCGCGGCGCGGGGTGCACATGACCGTGACTCGATGCTAAACGCATGACCGCTGGTCGTGGCCCGGGCACTCGCCGGGAGCCGGGGTCCCCGGTGGGTCCCGGTAACGTGGTCCGCTGTGGAACCCGACCGTCAAGCCGATATCGCCGCCCTTGACTCCACCCTGACCACGGTGGAGCGGGTGCTCGATGTGGACGGTTTGCGCAGCCGGATCGAGAAGCTCGAACACGAGGCGTCGGATCCCAAGTTGTGGGATGACCAGAGCAACGCGCAGCGGGTGACCAGCCAGTTGTCCCACGCGCAGGGGGAGCTGCGCCGCATCGAAGAGCTGCGGCAGCGGCTCGACGACCTCCCGGTGCTCTACGAGCTGGCGGCGGAGGAGGGCGAAGATGCTGCCAGCAGGGGTGAAGCGCTGGCCGAGGCGGACGCCGAGCTGAAGGCGCTGCGCGCGGATATAGAGGCCACCGAGGTGCGCACGCTGCTCTCGGGTGAGTACGACGAGCGCGAGGCGTTGGTCACCATCCGCTCCGGCGCCGGCGGGGTGGACGCCGCCGACTGGGCCGAGATGCTGATGCGCATGTACATGCGGTGGGCCGAGCAACACAAGTATCCCGTCGAGGTGTTCGACACCTCCTACGCCGAAGAGGCGGGCATCAAGAGCGCGACGTTCGCGGTGCACGCCCCGTTCGCGTACGGCACGTTGTCGGTCGAGCAGGGCACCCATCGGCTGGTGCGGATCAGCCCGTTCGACAACCAGAGCCGACGTCAGACGTCGTTCGCCGAAGTCGAGGTTCTTCCTGTGGTGGAGACCACCGATCACATCGACATACCGGAAGGCGATGTGCGCGTTGACGTTTACCGTTCCAGCGGCCCGGGCGGGCAGTCGGTGAACACCACCGACTCGGCGGTTCGTTTAACCCACATCCCAACGGGTATCGTCGTGACTTGCCAGAACGAAAAATCGCAACTGCAGAACAAGATCTCGGCGATGCGCGTGCTTCAGGCAAAGTTGTTGGAGCGCAAGCGTTCCGAAGAACGCGCGGAGCTGGACGCGTTGAAAGGCGAAGGCGGCAGTTCGTGGGGCAACCAGATGCGCTCCTACGTCCTGCACCCGTACCAGATGGTCAAGGACCTGCGGACCGAGTACGAGGTCGGCAACCCGGCGGCCGTCCTGGACGGGGACATCGACGGGTTCCTGGAAGCGGGAATCCGGTGGCGCAACCGAAAAGATGACGACTAACACAACTCTTCAAGCCTCGACCGCCTCGATAAAGTCGCTGGGCTGGCACGAATTTTGGCGCGGCGAAATCGGTCAATGGATCATCACGCGCGGTCTGCGGATCGTCATGGTGCTGATCGTCGCGGTGCTGGCGGCCCGGTTCGTCAACTGGGTGGCTCAGCAGGTGACCCGTCAACTCAACCTGGGCTTCGCCGAGAGCGACGCGCTGGTGCGCTCGGAAGCCACCAAGCACCGTCAGGCGATGGCCTCGGTGATCTCCTGGGTGTCGGTGGTCCTCATCGGCATCTGGGTGATGATGCAGATCGCCAGCGTGCTGCAGTTTTCGGTCGGGGGACTGGTCGCCCCGGCCACCGTGGTCGGCGCCGCCCTGGGTTTCGGCGCGCAGCAGCTGGTGCGGGACCTGCTCTCGGGCTTCTTCATCCTCGCCGAGCGCCAGTACGGCTTCGGTGACCTGGTCACCCTCACCGTCGTCTCCTCGACGGAGGCCAGCGGCACGGTCGAGAACGTGACGTTGCGGGTGACGCGACTGCGCTCACCGGACGGCGAGGTGTTGACCATTCCGAACGGGCAGATCGTCAAGGTGGTCAACCTGTCCAAGGACTGGGCCCGCGCGGTGGTCGACATCCCGGTGTCCACCAGCGCAGACCTGAACCGGGTCAACGAGGTCTTGCACCAGGAGTGCGACCGCGCGATGGACAACCCCGGGCTAGGCGAGTTGCTGCTGGATGCGCCCACCGTGATGGGCGTGGAGAGCATCGAGGTCGACACCGTCACCCTTCGCCTGGTGGCCCGCACGCTGCCCGGCAAGCAGTTCGAGGCCGGGCGGCAGCTGCGCGTCCTGGTCATCCGGGCACTGGCCCGCGTCGGCATCGTGACGGCCGCGGACGCGACCGTGGGCCTGGTCGAGGACCCGTCCGTGCCGGTCGCCCAGGCTGCCGAGGAGGTAGCCGGCGACGACGTCCAAGGTGCGGTGCAGAAACGTTGAAATTGACCCTGAGCCTTTTCGAGAAACGCAGCGAAGACACCGAACATCGCTGGCCGAAGTACATGTTCGGCGGGCGGGTCCGCACGTCCACCCTGGTGCTGATCATCGCCTTTTTCGCGGTGTGGTGGGTCTACGACACGTACCGCCCCGAAGCGGCGCCCAAGCCGCCGGCGCAGCAAGTGGTGCCGCCGGGCTTCGTGCCCGACCCCAACTACACGTGGGTGCCCCGCAGCCGCGTGCAGGAGCCGCCGGCCACCACGCACACGCCGACCCCGACGAGCACGCCGCCGCCCGCGCCCCCGCCACCGCCGGTGACGACGACCACGACGACGCCGCCGTTGCAGCTCCCGCAGCTGCCCTGCCTGCTGCCGGCACCGTTCTGTCCGCCCAGCACAAGCCCGCCCACGCCGCCGCCCCCGCTCCCGCAGCCGGGGCCCGGACCGGCGCCCAGTTCGCCGCTGCCAGCCAGTTGACTTGGCTTGCCAGCGAAAATCACGGCTACACTGGCGTGCCGTGATGATCACCCTCGACCATGTCAGCAAGAAGTACAAAGCGTCGGCGCGTCCGGCGTTGGAGGACGTCAGCGTCAAAATCGACAAGGGTGAATTCGTCTTCCTGATCGGCCCGTCGGGCTCCGGTAAGTCGACGTTCATGCGGCTGCTGCTCGGCGAGGAGAACCCGACCTCCGGCGACATCCGGGTGTCGAAGTTTCACGTCAACAAGCTGCGCGGGCGGCACGTCCCGAAGCTGCGCCAGGTGATCGGGACCGTCTTTCAGGACTTCCGGCTGTTGCAGCAGAAGACCGTGTACGAGAACGTCGCGTTCGCGCTGGAGGTGATCGGCAGGCGGACCGACGCGATCAACCGGGTGGTGCCCGAGGTGCTGGAAACCGTCGGCCTGTCCGGCAAGGCCAACCGGCTGCCGCACGAGTTGTCCGGCGGCGAGCAGCAACGCGTGGCGATCGCCCGCGCCTACGTGAACCGGCCCCTGGTTCTCTTGGCCGACGAGCCGACTGGCAATCTCGACCCAGACACCAGTAAGGACATCATGGATTTGTTGGAGCGGATCAACCGCACGGGGACGACGGTGCTGATGGCGACGCACGATCACCACATCGTCGACTCGATGCGGCAGCGCGTCGTGGAGCTGTCCTTGGGGCGGCTGGTTCGTGACGAGCAACGCGGCATCTATGGGATGGACCGCTAAGTGCGCTTTGGCTTCCTGTTCAACGAGGTCCTGACCGGCCTTCGTCGCAACGTCACGATGACGGCCGCGATGATCCTGACCACGGCGATCTCCATCGGCCTGTTCGGCGGTGGCCTGCTGGTGGTCCGGTTGGCCGACAACTCGCGCGAGATCTATCTCGATCGCGTCGAGACGCAGGTGTTCCTCACCGACGACATCTCGGCCAACGACGCGACCTGCGCGTCGGGTCCGTGTAAAGCGCTGCGGGACAAGATAGATGCGCGCCAGGACGTCAAATCGGTGCGCTTCGTCAACCGGCAGGACGCGTACAACGACGCGATCAAGAAGTTTCCGGAGTTCAAAGACGTCGCGGGCAAAGAATCGTTTCCCGCGTCGTTCATCGTCAAGCTGAACAACCCCGAACAGCACGCGGAATTCGACGCCGCGATGCAGGGCCAGCCCGGCGTGCGCAGCATCCTCAACGAAAAGGATTTGATCGACCGGCTATTCGCCGTGCTGGACGGACTGCGTAACGCCGCGTTCGCCGTCGCGCTGGTGCAGGCCGTCGGCGCAATCCTGCTGATTGCCAACATGGTCCAGGTCGCCGCCCACACCCGGCGCACGGAGATCCAGATCATGCGGTTGGTCGGCGCCAGCCGCTGGTACACCCAGCTGCCCTTCCTGGTGGAGGCCATGCTGGCCGCTACCATCGGCGTCGTCATCGCGATCGTCGGCCTGATTCTGGTGCGGGCCTGGTTCCTGGACAACGCGCTGAGCCAGTTCTACCAAGCGCACTTGATCGCCAAGGTCGACTACGCCGACATCCTCTACATCTCGCCGTGGCTGTTCCTGCTCGGCGTGTCGATCGCCGGCCTGACCTCCTACGCCACGCTGCGCCTCTACATCCGGCGGTAGCTATGGCGAAAGATCCCGGCCGTGCCAAGGGGGCGGGCGACAAGCGCGGCAGCAAACGAATCGTGGCCACCAATCGCAAAGCGCGGCACAACTATTCGATTCTCGAAGAGTTCGAGGCCGGGGTGGCGTTACAGGGCACCGAGGTGAAGAGTCTGCGCGAGGGCAATGCGTCACTGGCCGACGCCTTCGCAACCGTCGACGACGGCGAAGTGTGGTTGCGCAACTTGTACATTCCGGAGTATCAGCACGGTAGCTGGACCAACCATGAGCCACGTCGCAGTCGAAAGTTGTTGTTACATAGGCAACAAATCGACCGTCTGGTGGGAAAGATACGAGATGGTAACCTCGCCCTCGTGCCGATGTCTCTGTATTTCTCCGAGGGGAAGGTCAAGGTCGAGCTCGCGTTAGCGCGCGGCAAGCGAGCGCACGACAAACGACAGGACATGGCCCGCCGCGATGCCCAGCGCGAAGTGGTGCGTGAATTGGGCCGCCGAGCCAAGGGCATGAACTGATCGGGGCGGCTTACGCCCAGCTGTCCGCCGTTACGTACGGTGTCAGCGACTTCGTGGGCGGTGTGGCAGCTCGGCGGGTAGCGGCGCTGCGCGTGATGCTGGTGGTCTATCCGATCGAGACGTTCTTGTTGGCGGCGATGGCCCTCGCCGTGGGCGGGCCGATTTCGCGCGGCGCCATCTTCTGGGGCGCCCTCTACGGCGTCGGGATGGCGGTTGGCATGTGGGCCTTCTTCGCGGCGCTGGGCGCCGGGCCCATCTCGGTGGTGTCACCGTTGGCGGCCGTCCTCAACGCCGCCGTGCCGGTGGCGGTCGGGGTGGCGCTGGGGGAGCGGCCGGGTCCAGGGGCGTCGGTGGGCGTCGTGTTGGCGCTCGTTGCCGTCATGCTGGTGAGCCGCGAGGCGACCGCCCAAGGGGTCACGCCGTATCGATTCACCCCCAAGGTGGCGTGGCTCACGCTGCTCGCCGGCTCGGCGATGGGGCTGAACCTGGTGTTTCTGCACCAGGCGCCGCACGCGTGCAAGCTGTGGCCGCTGGTCTTCGCGCGGCTCTCGGCGACCGTGGTGATCTTCGTGATGGCGGCGGCCAGCGACAACCTGCGCGCCCCGCGCGGCAAGCCGATGAAGCTGGCCTGGGCCGTCGCACTGCTGGACATCTGCGCCAACGTGACCATGCTGCTGGCGCTGCACACGTGGTTGCTCTCGCTGGCCAGCATCCTGATCTCGCTCTACCCGGCGGCCACCGTGGTGCTGGCCATGATCGTGTTGCGTGAGCGGCTGACCCGCTGGCAGGGGTTCGGCATGGTGATGGCCATGGGCTCGGTGGCCATGATCGCCGCCAGCTGAGGCGGTAAGCCTGCTTAAGATTGGCCCAACCGGCACTTCTACGCGGGGAGAACACGGTGGGGGCTTCCGATACCGAGGACCCGGTCATCCGGGAGTTGTCTGGGGCGGTGGAACGCAGTCCCGACGTGATCGAGCTGCGATTGCATTTGGCCGGACTACTGGCGGACAAAGGGCGACACGCCGAGGCGCTGACGCATTGCAGCACGGCCTTGACGCAGGACCCGGGCAACGCCCAGGCCCTCAGCCTGTTGCAGCGGTGCAGCGCGGCCCTCGCGGCGAGCTCGGGGGCGTCGGCGCCTGCGGCAGAGCCGCCGGCCGCCAAAGAGGCGTTTGACTGGTCGAGCGCCGAGCGGGAAGTCGCCGACATCATCGAGCCGGCGTTCGTCGAGCGTCCCCCGGACGCCGTCAACGAGGACGACTTCGACGTCGTGCAGCGCGTCCGCGTCCGGCTGGACGACGTCGCCGGCATGGAGGACGTCAAACGGCAGCTGGACCTTTCGCTGCTCGGCCCGATTAAGAATCCCGAGCTGATGAAGGCGTACAAAGTGACCGCGCGCGGCGGGCTGTTGCTGTACGGCCCACCGGGCTGCGGTAAAACATTCATCGCCAAAGCCGTCTCGGGCGAGTTGGGGGCGAACTTCTACCACGTGGGGATTGCCGACGTTCTCCACCACTGGTTCGGCGACTCCGAGCGCAGCATCCGTGCCGTGTTCGACACCGCCCGGCGCAACGCGCCCTGCGTGCTGTTCTTCGACGAGGTGGACGCGTTGGGTCATCGGCGCTCGGCATTGAGTGGCAGCTCCGGCATGCGGCCCGTCGTCAACACCCTGCTCGAGGAGATGGATTCCGCCGGCTCGGTCAACGACGGCGTGTACGTCCTGGGCGCCACCAACGCGCCGTGGGACGTGGATCCGGCATTGCGCAGGCCGGGTCGATTCGACCGGATGATTTTCGTCGGCCTGCCCGACACCGAGGCCAGGGCCGGGATCGTGCGTTCGCACCTGCAGGACCGGCCGATCTCCGGTATCGACCTCAAGACGATCGCCAACCGAACCGATAGCTTCTCGGGCGCCGATCTGGCCTACGTCTGCGAGATCGCCACGCAGATGGCGATGGCGGATTCAATGCGCAGCGGGCAGGTGCGCCCGGTGCTGATGGCCGACATCGACAACGCCCTCGCGCAGATTCGGCCCAGCACCGGGCCCTGGTTCGACACCGCGCGCAACGTCGTCGAATTCGCCAACAATGACGGCACTTACGACGACCTGGCAAAGTATCTGCGGCGCAAGAAGTTTCGGTAATCAGCGGTGACCTCGGAGCCTGGCCTCGGCCGCATCGACGAGGTTGTCGCCCTCGCCGATGCGTATATGGACGCCGGCAAATACGAAAGCGCGCGGGAAGTGGTGAGCCGGTCGTTGGCTAGCCACCCCGACGACCCCGTTTTGCTGGCCAACTACGCTCGCGCCGAACTCGCGCTGGGCAACGAGTGGCAGGCGGCGCGCAGCGCCCACGCCGCCTTGTCCCGGACGCCCGAGGACGAATTCGCCATGCGGGTTTACGCGTTGTCGCTCTTCCGGCTCGGCCGCCATCATGACGCGTTGTGGATGGCCTGGCGGACGGTCACGACTCACCCCAATTTGCCTGAGCCACTGCGACTCTACGCGTTGATGCTGCAGAAGACATGGCAGCTGCGCTCGGCGCTGGACGTCATCGACCAGGCACTGCGGCTGGATCCGCAATACGTCGACGCGCACATCAGGCGCGGCTCGATCCTGCATGACATGGGCCGGCGGGCGGAAGCGGCGGAGTCGTACCGCGCGGCGTTACAGCTGGACCCGGCCAACGCCACCGCCCTCAATGATCTAGCCGTCCACCGCTTGCAGGGCAACAAGTTGGGTCGCGCCCTGCAGGGCTTCCTCGGCGCCGCGAGACAAGACCCGTCGATTGGGGACCTTGCTCGCAGAAACATCGGGGTGGTGCTGCGAAAGGTGCTCACGGGCATGACGATCGGTGCCGGTCTCGTGGGTGTTGTGCTGGCCATCACCGTCGGGGCTTACGGCGACGGGCGCCCGACCGCCGTGGCGCGACTGGCGGTGGGGCTGATCACCGCCGCCCTGATCGCGGCGCTGTGGTGGTTGCATCGCTCGATCCCGCGCGGCGTGCTGCTTTCGGTATTGCGCAAGCAGCATTTCTCGGCGGCCCGCCTCGTCCACGCCGTTGTCGCGATCCCGGTCGGTGCGTGGGTCACCGTGTACCCCGGCCCCCCGGCGATGATCGCCGTCGGCGCAATGCTCGCAATCAGCGCCCTGGTCATTATTCGGATCGGACTGACCATCGGGAAATGATCGGCCTACTATCCGACCATGGCCGATCGCCCCGTCACCAAGCTCGACAAGTCCGAGGTACTCGCCGGACTGTTCGCGGTGTGGGACGACATCGCCGCGCTGCTGGGCGGGTTGCCGGAAGCCGAATGGCAGGCGGCCAGCCCGCTGCCGGGCTGGGACGTCAAGGCGCTGGTAGCGCACATGATCGGCACCGAATCCTTCCTCGCCGGCGTCCCCGCGCCCCAGCCGGACATCGACGTCTCGACCCTCGACCATGTCCGCAACGACATCGGCGTGATGAACGAGTGCTGGGTCCGCTACCTCAGCGCCGAAGCCGGCGCGGACGTCATCAAGCGGTTCAAGGACATCACCGACGAGCGGCGCAAGGCGCTGACGGAGATGTCCGCGCAGGACTGGGACGCGGCGACGTTGACGCCGGTCGGCCCGGAGAGTTACGGGCGGTTCATGCGCGTCCGGGTGTTCGACTGCTGGATGCACGAACAGGACATCCGCGAGGCGCTGCGCTGGCCGCCGTCCGACGATCAGCTGGTCGGGCCCGCGGCGGAGCTCTCCCTCGACGAGATCGAAGCCACGATGGGCTATGTGGTCGGCAAGCGCGCCAAAGCGCCCGAGGGTTCCCGCGTCTTGTTCGATCTGACCGGGCCGCTGTCGCGCAGCATCCGCGTCGCCGTCGACGGGCGGGCCCAAGTGGTCGACGACTTCGGTGGTCAGGAGCCGACGGTGACGATCCGGCTGGACGGGCTGCAGTTCACCAGGCTCGCCGGCGGGCGGCCGATGTGCCCCACCCGCGCGCAGGGCGTTGAGCTGGGCGGTAACGAGGACGTCGCCGCCCAGGTCGTCGAGCACCTCAATTTCGTGATCTGATCGCAGCGCCGGGGCGGAAGACAACGTCGTTGCCGCGCGTTGATAGCGGCGTACCATGGATTGTCCTGCCGAAAGTCGGCGGGGATGCGAGGGGCTGAACGGTTTCGACTTCGCGCATCGAATCAAGGGAAGCGTGCCGGTGCAGGCAAGAGACCACCGTAAGCGTCGTTGCAACCAATTAAGCGCCGATTCACATCAGCGCGACTACGCTCTCGCTGCCTAAGCGACAGCTAGTCCGTCAGACCGGGAAAGCCCTCGACCCGGAGCCTGGCGTCAGCTAGAGGGATCCACCGATGAGTTCGGTCGCGGGACTCATCGGGACACCAACAGCGACTGGGATCGTCATCCTGGCTGGTTCGCGTGACCAGGAGATCCGAGTAGAGGCATAGCGAACTGCGCACGGAGAAGTCTTGAGGGAATGCCGTAGGACCCGGGTTCGATTCCCGGCAGCTCCACCAAAGGGCCGCAGAGATGCGGCCCTTTTTGCTGGTGCACAGGCTGGTTGGATACGAGTGCAAGGAGCGCCGTGGACGGCAAACGACTGCTTCTGCTTATCGTCGTAGCCGGCGTCGCGGGCTTGGCGGCATGTGGCAACACGACCACGGCGCCCGCGGATCCGCCGTCGATCGCCGGCGAGCCGTTCGGCGAGGTGGATGGAACCCCGGTGACCCGCTACACGCTCACCAACGGGCACGGCATGCGCGTGCGAATCCTGACCTACGGCGGC
This sequence comes from Mycobacterium sp. E2989, assembly GCF_001667595.1. NCBI lineage: Bacteria > Bacillati > Actinomycetota > Actinomycetes > Mycobacteriales > Mycobacteriaceae > Mycobacterium > Mycobacterium sp. E2989. Next base: position 79,705 of record NZ_LZJX01000045.1, read on the forward strand.
ATCATTCAGTCGATCGAGGTCCCCGACCGCACCGGACATGTCGGGAATGTGGTGCTGGGCTTTCCGACCCTGGACGGCTACCTGAACAACACCGGATCCGCCAAGACCTACTTCGGCGCGATCATCGGCCGCTACGGCAACCGGATCGCCAAGGGGGCATTTTCGTTGAACGGCAACGAGTATCACCTGCCGGTCAACAACAACGGCAACAGCCTGCATGGCGGCACCGCGGGCTTCGACACCAAGGTGTGGCAGGCCGGCCAGCAGCAGGATGGCGACAGCGTGCGCCTAAAGCTCCAATATGTAAGTCGCGCAGGCGAAATGGGCTATCCCGGGACGCTGACGACAACCGTCACCTACACCCTGAACCGGAAAAACGAACTGCGCATCGACTACCACGCGACCACCGATGCGCCGACCGTGATCAACCTGACCAATCACAGCTACTTCAACCTGGCGGGTGAGGACGCCCTCGACATCTACGACCACAAGGTCACCATCGATGCCGACTACTACACGCCGACCGACCCCACCCAGATTCCGACCGGGCAGCTCGCCCCGGTGCAGGGCACACCGTTCGATTTCACAGCACCGACCGCGATCGGCGCGCGTATCACCGCCAATGACCCGCAGCTGCTGCTGGCCCACGGTTACGACCACAACTGGGTGATCAACCGCGGCGACAACGCCGGGCTGGTGCAAGCGGCCAGGGCCGAGGACCCGCGAACGGGGCGCACGCTGACTGTCTCCACCACCGAGCCCGCTGGTGCCCGTGAACGCCCCCTCGATGAAGTTGGACGTGTAGAGCTGCACAGCGGGCTCGGTGGTGGAGACA